>CANKNL010000005.1 GCA_947483345.1 Chitinophagaceae bacterium
CCGCCAACCATGATCACTAAAACGGATGAACCCATTGATGTATCTCCAAAAATTGCGGAAGAAAAAATGCTTAAGCACCGCAGTTTTGAAGGCTTTAAAGTACAGCCTGCGGCCGATTACCTGCAAAGCCGGAAAGCGATGCTGGTAAACAACGACTGCCATATTGTACTGGCTGCACCTCAAAAAAGCATGACGGACTATTTTTATAAAAATGCAGATGCTGATGAGATGATCTTTGTGCATGAAGGAACGGGTAAAGTAAAAACACAGTACGGTGAATTGCCATTCCGTTACGGGGATTATATTATTTTACCCCGTGGTACCATTTACCAGATCGAATTTGATACTGATAAAAACCGTTTATTTATTGTTGAATCATTTACGCCGTTACGTTTTCCAAAACGATACCTGAGTCATCATGGCCAGTTGATGGAGCATGCTCCATTTTGCGAAAGGGATATCAGAATACCACAGGATCTTAAAACACATGATGCGCATGGTGATTTTTTAATTAAAACTAAAAAGAAAGGCATTTTATATGGGTTGCATTATGGCACTCATCCATTTGATGTCATTGGATGGGATGGTTGTTGCTATCCATATATCTTTTCGATACATGATTTTGAACCCATAACCGGCAGGGTTCATCAGCCCCCGCCCGTACACCAAACATTTGAAACCAATGCTTTTGTGGTTTGTTCATTTGTGCCGCGGCTATATGATTACCATCCCGATGCCATCCCGGCTCCCTATCATCACAGTAATATTGATAGTGACGAATTACTGTATTATGTAGCTGGTGAGTTTATGAGTCGTAAGCATGTTACACAGGGCATGATCACCCTGCATCCTGCCGGCATACCGCATGGGCCGCATCCCGGCGCTGTTGAAAAAAGTATTGGTGCAAAAGAAACTGCAGAACTGGCGGTAATGGTTGATACGTTTCGGCCCTTACAACTAACAGTAGACGCCTTGTTAATTGAAAATGAAGGTTACGTGATGAGTTGGGCAGAATAAAACCCTCTGACCTCCTCCGCGGAGGAGCGTCAACTTGTACTATTTATGATAGTATACGGAGCATTTCGTAAAAATTACTATATTGGGTTACTAAAAACAATTAACTATGATACAATTTCATGAAATTAAAGTCGGCGATTTTTTGATAGCTGATAATGATGGCGATAAAAAACAGGGCGAAGTAACAGATCTCAACAGTAACGAAAAACAGGTTTGTGTAAATACGGGTGTGCAGGATTTTTGGTACGAGACAGAACAACTGACCGCTATTCCACTTGATGATGAACAGTTGTCAAAATTGAAGTTTCACAAAACGGAAAATGAAGATGGCACCGTTAAATATATGAAAGGGGCTTTCAGGATGATGTTGTCTTCGAAAAATAATTTTTCAAAATTCGAGATCTGGTATCGCGATGAACATCGGCATATCATGCAACCTATACAAGTACATCATTTGCAAAATCACTTTTATGAGATGACCAAAGTGCATCTGAATGATGAATCCTTTGATTGATACAAAATTTAATAACTGATTAATTGGCTGTTCATCTTGAACAGCTTTTTTTATGGCCTTAATTTTAAATTGATTTTTTTCATTAGCCTCATGGCTAGTAGTAAAAACCCCTTCCTATACGTTGTAGTTCTACTGTTGTTATGAATTTTGCTGCTGTATATTTTTCCTCATCCGGTTGCCATCACCTAGTAAAAAACCCGCTTTTCAATGAAAATGTCCCATTTTAATTTTTTTGACAATAATTAATAAAACCCGACGTTCAAAAATTAAATCCAATACTGACACCACATGAAAAATATTTACATACCGGTTATATTAATATTGTTACTGCTGTCTTTTTCAATGTTTCCGGAAACTACTTTTTCTCAAACCTGTAATACCGTAACAGCTACATATGGTATTACCGAATCCAGATGTGCTGCAACAGGTACCATACAAATAAACGCAACAGGTGGGTCGGGTAATTATCAGTATAAAGCAACCGGTCCGGTAAATACCAATTACACGTCCAGCAGCCTCATTACCGGTTTGTCGGCAGGCCGGTACCTGATCACCATAAAAGACGTGGTTACCAATTGTATTTATAATAACGACAGCGTAACCGTACCGGGTAATTATCTGGCTCCGGGCTTTACCATGAGTTCTACAGATGTAACCTGTATTAACGGGCATGACGGTACGATTACAGTAACAGGCCAAAGTTTGGGAAGGCCTCCGTTTTATTATACCATTGTTGCCCCTTCGGCTTCGGGTGTAGGAACCGTTAGTATACCGGGCACATTTAGCGGGTTAATACCGGGTAATTATTTAATTCAGTTAAGAGACTCCTGCGGGGCCATACAAACAAGAGGTGCCGTCATCCAAAACTATGACTGGTTTATTAATAATTATGCGGTTACAAAAATTGGCTGCGACAGTATAGCGGTTACCATTAATTTAAAGGACAGTAAAAATAATGTAACACCACATCCTGTATTTAATGGGTTTAACTATGGGGCGTCGCTTGGGGCAGGGGATACCACCTGGTTTTTAACCAATGCGTTTAGATATTTAAAGGGTAATAAGCACGTCGTGAAATTATTGGCGAAAGATATTTGTGGCAATATTAAGTCTGTTGTTTGGACCGATAATGCCATTCCTAAAGTTGATGCCAACATAGCCATAAATAATAAGGCCTGTTCTACTTTTACAGCAACTGTAACCGGGCAGATTAATTTAACCGCGCCTGTTTACTGTATTTACAACAACAGTAATGTATTATTAGCCTGTAACAGCAGCGGTATATTTACCCAGTTGGCCTATGGCAGCTATTGTATAAAAATTACCGATATCTGCTATGATACCAGCATTACCAGATGCTTTACTGTTGCCAGGCCTATACCTGCGGCCACAGTAAAAATTAATACAAACTGCGACAATTTTACGGCCACTGTAACGGCACAGGAAAATCTAAACAATCCCAATTATTGTTTGTATGATAAAAATGACATCCTGCTATACTGCAATACCACCGGTATTTTTACAGGCCTTCCTTTTGGGCGGTATTGTATAAAAATAGTTAATGATCCGGCCTGCTATGATACCACCATCATCCTGTGTTTTACTGTAAACAGGCCTGTGCCGGTTGTGGGGCCTGATGTAACGATTATAAATTTAACCTGCACAACATTCACCGTTATTTTGGGAGACACCGGGCATTTAAATAATCCAAAATTTTGTTTGTATACAGCCACCCATGTTTTAATCATATGCAACAGTACGGGGGTATTTGATAATTTGCCTTATGGTACCTATTGTATTGATGTAATCAATAACCCGGTATGTTATGATACGGTGATAACCCGGTGTTTTACAGTAAATCGTCCGGTACCTGCAGTTGCTGCAACCGTGGCCATCAGCAATAAAAGCTGTACCAGCTTTACGGCAACCATAAGGGGGCAGGTTAATCTTAACCGGCCATTATATTGTATTTACGACAGTTTGAATATACAGCTCAGTTGTAACAGCACCGGGGTATTTGCCAACCTGCCTTATGGTTATTATTGTGTACGGCTGCAAAATGATCAAACCTGTTATGATACGATAATCACCCGATGTTTTAGAGTATCAGCACCCGTAGCCGATATTAATTTATCTGCAAAAAAATCATGCCTAACCATTGGCACTACCGATTTAAAAGTTATCATAAATTCGGGGATACCTGCATTTACCATCTCTTTGTTTTCGCCAACCGGTTTTTTAATGCAAACGGTATCAACCAGCAGTACAAATTATACTTTTAGCGGTATCGCCGCCCTGCCCGCCCCACAACGATATAAAGTGGTGGTAACTGATCAATGCGGATCAAAAGATTCTGTAGAGATTGCGCCCATCATCAGTATTGTAAACCGGGTGATTACAGTTAGTGCCAAATGTCCTTCAGGCATCTGGCCCTTTGGATCGGCCGATGTGCTGATCAATATTACCAATAATAATATCGGCGGAAATATGACACCTAAGATCATTAAAAAGAATGCGGTTGTGGTGTCAATCAATCCGTCTTCCAGTATCGGGTATAATTATACTTTTTTAGATCTGGGTCCGGCTACCTATATTTTTGATACCTATATAGATGATTGCAATAAGCATGTATACGATACCGTAATAGTCAGGTCGTATATTTTCCCTGATCTGTCTGGTTCCAATGCCTATCAATGTGACAATAACAGTTTTACGGTACAGGGTAATGTATCGGGTGGTATTACACCCTATCTGTTTGAGATCATCGGCAGCGTACCGGCTACACCAAGTATTGTCACGGCTCCACAGGTAAGTCCGCTATTTAATATTAATAACGGTACCGCCTATTCCTTAATCAGACTTCGGGCAGTTGATGCCTGTGGCAATGCCGGTTTATATGATGTGAGTGTACTTCCCCTGGCCAATTTTATTGTCATTGCCGATTCATTGGAATGCTTTAACCAGAGCCTTACATTACGGGTAGATTCCATACCCAATGCCGTGTATACCTGGTATAAACGGGTAGTGCCCAATGATAGTATTATTGTAGGAACAGGCCCTACGCTCTATTTCCCCGTGCTTTTACCTTCGGATACCGGAAGATATTTTTGTAAAGTGGTGGTCAATAATGGCTGCCTGATAAAATTTGCCAATTATATCATTACCGGTTTTTGCGGTGGCATTTTACCAATCAGTAATAAGTTATGCGGCACAAAAAAATCAGAGGGTAATTGGCTTTACTGGAGTAACCATAATGCCGATACCAAAGATTTTGTTTTAGAAAGAAGTCAGTATAACAATACCAGCTTTAAGGCCATAATGAATATAGTTAATCATGGTGCCACCGCTTTTTCAAGAATGGATAAAGGAGCTTGTAACGGAAATAATTTTTACAGGCTTAAGATTCTATACCTGGATAATACGTTTGGATACAGCAATGTGGTCATGATCAAAAACACAAAATTAGAGATCAGTATATATCCCAATCCGGTTAATACAGATCTGTTTATTTCAATTTCAAATGATGAACACCGGAATTATGCTATTGAAATAGATAATAAGCTGGGACAAATGATCTATTCCCGTGTATATCATAATATACAAAACGGCCTGATCAAATTTGCCAGGCTTCCAGACATGTTGCCCGGGATGTACTTTTTAACCATTACTGATTTACTAACAGGCGAGAAACAGGTTCACCGGCTTTTATACCATTAATAGCGTACTGCAGTTAAGGTTTAAATGATGGTGTTGAGGAGGCCGTTGTTTTTTATACCGTACAGAAACAGGTGATCGCCTTATTTCTATTAACCTGCGTTTTGCGATGCGCTGTATTCGCTTTAACTAATTGGGGTTTATTGCCGATTTTTTACCCAAACAGGCTAAAGCGGGCTTTAAAAAGGCCATATTTCCTTATAATTTGTGGAAAAACTAACCAATTGTTGGTAAATCAATCTGTTTTTTGCTGTTAATTAAATAATTACTCCTATCTTTGCGCTCCCAAAATTATGGCTAAACAGGCACTTATTAAACAGGATGGAGTAATAATTGAAGCGTTGAGCAATGCTATGTTCAAGGTTAAATTAGAGAATGAACATGAAATTCTGGCCACTATTTCGGGTAAAATGCGAATGCATTATATCCGCATTTTGCCGGGTGATAAAGTTGGGGTGGAAATGAGTCCATATGATTTAACCAGGGGCAGAATCATTTTCAGGTATAAGTAAGAAGAGGATTAACATTATTAAGTAATACAATAAAAAACAATAACAATGAAGGTTAGAGCTTCAATTAAAAAGCGCAGCACAGATTGCAAGATTGTAAGAAGAAAAGGCAGGCTGTATGTGATTAACAAAAAGAATCCCCGTTTTAAGCAAAAGCAGGGATAAGCAAATCAAAAGTCAAAAATCAAAAATCTAAAAAAATAATATGGCTCGTATTGCCGGTATAGATTTACCAAAAAACAAAAGAGGCGAAATTGGCCTTACCTACATTTACGGTATTGGCCGTTCTACTGCTCAGTATATTTTAAACAAGGCAGGCATTGACTACGGTAAAAAAGTTAATGAGTGGAATGATGATGAGCAAACTGCTATCCGTAACGTAATCAATAATGAGTTTAAAACTGAAGGTGCTTTACGCAGTGAAACCCAGATGAACATCAAACGTTTACTGGATATTGCCTGTTACCGTGGTTTACGTCACCGTAAAGGGTTGCCTGTTCGCGGACAACGCACACGTACCAACAGCCGTCAGAGAAAAGGTAAGCGTAAGACAGTTGCAGGTAAAAAGAAAGTAACCAAGTAAACTAATGGCTAACAGCAATCAGCTGATAGCTTTTAATAAGACTTCAATCATTTGAAACAATACCAGATCGCCCCGGAGTCGGCAGTAGGGTTGTTTCAGTCTTGCCTAAAGCAGGATTTATTTTTTAAAAGATTACCTATTTAGATTAAATTATGGCAAAAGCACAGGGCGCAAAAGCAGCCTCAAAAAAAAGAGTAGTAAAAGTTGACAGCTACGGAGATGCACACATAACTGCAAGTTTCAACAACATCATCATCAGTTTAACCAATAAGCAGGGCCAGGTAATCAGCTGGAGCAGCGCCGGTAAAATGGGTTTCAGGGGTTCTAAAAAGAACACGCCTTATGCTGCTCAGATGGCCGCAGCTGATGCCGCTAAAACCGCTTTGGATGCCGGTTTAAAAAGAGTTGATGTATTTGTAAAAGGACCGGGATCAGGCCGTGAAGGTGCCATCCGTTCTTTATCGCAAAACGGAATTGAGATCAATATGATCAAAGACGTTACGCCTTTGCCACATAATGGTTGCAGACCTCCAAAGAAAAGAAGAGTTTAATTCAGTTGGCAGTTGCCAGTCTGCAGTTTGCGAACTGCCCACTGCAAACTGCGAACTATTTTTTATAACCGGGTGCATTATTCATTTTAAAAGGTCTTTATAATGATGCATCGTCACTAAAAGACCACACTAACAATTATGGCACGTTACACAGGCCCCAAAACAAAAATCTCCAGGATCTTCGGAGAGCCCATTACAGGTAATGGAAAATGGTTAACCAAGAACAGCAACCCGCCGGGTATGCATGGTGCTAACCGCAAACGTAAAACTTTAGGTGAGTATGCTTTACAATTAAGAGAAAAGCAAAAAGCAAAGTACACGTATGGTTTGCTGGAAAAACAATTTCGCAAAACATTTGATGAAGCCGCCCGCCGTAAAGGGGTTACCGGTGAAAATTTGATTAAATTATTAGAAGCCCGTTTAGACAATACCGTATTTCGTATGGGTATTGCGCCCAGCCGTCAGGCGGCACGCCAGTTGGTATCACATAAGCACATCACCGTAAATGGTGAAGTACTTAATATACCTTCATACAGTTGTGTGGCCGGTGATGTGATTGGCTTGAAAAATAAAAGTGCTGCTAACGCTTCTATCTCAGGTAATTTACGTGGTAAGAACGCCAAGTTTAACTGGTTAGAGTGGAATGAGACTTCATCTCAGGGTATTTTTATCACTTATCCTGAAAGGGAAAGTGTTCCTGAAAATATCAAGGAGCAACTGATTGTGGAATTGTATTCTAAGTAAAAATTTAAAATTATAAATTCAAAAATTCATTCATTTTAATTTTTGACTTTTGATTTTTGACTTTCTTTAAAATTAAACAACTAAAAATTTAACATGGGAATTTTAAATTTTGTTAAGCCAGATAAAATCGTTCTTCAAAAAGCAACCGAGTTTGAAGCCATTTTCGAATTCCGTCCGCTTGAACCAGGTTATGGTGTAACTATTGGTAACTCTCTGCGCAGGGTGTTATTGAACTCTTTGGAGGGTTATGCAATCATTGGTATCAATATTGCCGGTGCCGATCATGAGTTTGCCACCCTTAAAGGGATTACAGAAGATGTTACAGAAATTATTTTAAACCTGAAACAGGTTCGTATTAAAAATAAACTGGAACAGGATGTAAATCTGGAAAAAGTAACACTTTCTATAAAAAACAAAACAGAATTCACAGCCGGCATGATCGGAGAAGCATCTCCAACTTTTGAGATCATGAATCCTGAACTGCTGATCTGTACAATGGACAGCAGTGCTAAACTGGATATTGAGATTACCATTGGCAAGGGCCGTGGTTATGTGCCTGCAGAAGACAACAAAGAAAAGAATTCTCATTTTGGATATATTCCGGTTGATGCGATTTACACACCCATCAAGAACGTTAAATACGCTATTGAAAATACCCGTGTGGAGCAACGTACCGATTTTGAAAAACTGATCATGGAAGTGGTTACCGATGGTACCATTCATCCCGAAGATGCTGTGAAACAGGCCAGCCGTATTTTAATACAGCACCTGATGATCATCACAGATGAGAATATTACGTTTGATACCAAAGAAGATAAAAAAGAAGATCTGGTTGATGAACAAACCTTACAGTTACGCAAAGTGTTGAAGACACCATTGGAAGACCTGGATCTTTCTGTACGCGCCTTCAATTGCTTAAAAGCTGCTAAGATCAATTCTTTGAGCGAACTGGTTCAGTACGAGCAGGAAGACCTGATGAAATTCAGAAACTTTGGCCAAAAATCTTTAAGTGAAATTGAACAGGTGTTACATGAAAGAGGATTGAGCTTTGGAATGGATTTGAGCAAGTTGAAATTAGACGACGAGTAGGCCCCTCCTAAATCCTCCCCCAAAGGGAGGACTTTGAAGAGTTTTTATACTTTGAAAGTATTATTTATTAAACAGTAGGTTATAATTCCTGACACGGTATAACCGAATTAAAACAAACAAGTCATGCGTCACGGAAAAAAAGACAACAAACTTAGCAGAACGGCTTCTCACAGAAGGGCCCTGTTAATGAACTTAGGCTGCCAGTTGATTACTTACAAAAGGATCACAACTACCCTGGCTAAAGCAAAAGCTTTACGTACTTATATTGAGCCATTAATTACCAAAACAAAAAGCACAGCAAGTAAGGAAGTGATCATGCACAATCACCGTATTGTGTTCAGCTACCTGAATGATAAAGCCGCCGTAAAAGAATTATTTACAGTAGTGGCGCCAAAGGTTGCCGGCCGCCCCGGTGGTTATACCCGTATTATTAAATTAGGTGCCAGAACCGGTGATAACGCTGAAATAGCGATGATCGAGTTGGTTGACTTTAACGAAATCTATGGTAAAGGTGTGGCAACTGCTGCAGAACCAGCTAAGAAAACACGTCGTGCAGGTGGCGCTAAAAAGAAAGCGGCTGATACTGAAACAACAACTGAAGTTGCTGCTGAAGACACAACAGATACCGCAACTGAAGAAAAAGCATAAGTTGAAAACTAACTGTTTATATAAGGCTCCGATTTTATAATCGGAGCTTTTTTTATAGTCTGTTGGTTCATACATATTAACAATGTGAAAAATTTTATTTGCCCTTTACCCCATTATATTCTTTTCTTTGCAAAACCTTTATAATACATGCCTGATACAAAAACACTTCCTGCCATATTAATTTTACAAGACGGAACCATTTTTAATGGAACGGCTTTTGGTAAATCCGGTACGGCTACCGGCGAAATATGCTTTAATACCGGCATGACCGGTTACCAGGAAGTATTTACCGATCCCAGTTATTACGGACAGGTACTCATCATGAACAATGTGCACATCGGTAATTATGGTGTAAAAGCTGCAGATGTAGAGAGTGATAGCGTGAAAGTAAAAGCCGTTATAGGTCGTAACCTGGAAGATAAATACAGCCGCTTTATGGCCGATGCGTCCTTACAGGATTATTTTGAGGCACAGGGCGTAGTAGCCATTGATGGCATTGATACCCGGGCATTGGTTGCTCATATACGTACACAGGGTGCTATGAATTGCATTATCTCATCGGATATAACAGATATTGAAGTACTGAAGAAAATATTAAAGGAAGTGCCTTCTATGGATGGATTGGAACTGGCTTCAACAGTTAGTACAAAGGAATCCTACTTTTTAGGAGACGAAAAAAGTGATTTGCGTATTGCCGTACTTGATTTCGGTATCAAGAAAAATATATTAACCTGCCTGGTGGAAAGAGGAGCTTATGTAAAAGTGCACAATGCCAAAACCAGCTTTGAAGAACTGGAACAGTTTAAACCACATGGTTATTTTATCAGCAATGGTCCGGGAGATCCGGCACCGATGGATTATGCAGTGAAAACCGTAAAACAAATATTAGCCGCTGATAAACCTTTGTTTGGTATTTGCTTGGGGCACCAGTTACTGGCACTGGCCAATGATATCCCTACTTTTAAAATGCACCATGGCCACCGTGGATTAAACCACCCGGTAAAAAATATCATCAGTGGAAAATCGGAGATCACCACACAGAACCACGGTTTTGGAGTAGATCCCAAAGCCGTAAGAGCAAATGCCAATATTGAAATAACCCACCTTAATTTAAACGACGACAGTATTGAAGGCATCCGCATAAAAGACAAGAAAGCTTTTTCGGTACAATACCATCCCGAAGCCACGCCGGGTCCTCACGACAGCAGATACCTCTTTGATGAGTTTATAGCATTAATTCAAAAGTAATAATTCAAAAAACTTTTTTCAATTTCTTACTTTTTACTTTTTATTTTTAATTTATGAAAATCGCCATCATCAACGGACCAAATTTAAACCTGCTTGGCCAACGCGAAGTGGATATTTACGGAGGTGAATCTTTTGATGATTATCTGAAAATGCTGAAGGATAGATATGCCCATATCGACATGTCTTATTTTCAAAGCAATGTAGAAGGGGAGTTAATTAATGAAATTCAGCGGGTAGGATTCAGTGTGGATGGTATTATTTTCAATCCCGGCGGTTACACCCACACGTCAGTTGCTATCGGCGATGCCATTGCAGCGATAACCACACCGGTAATAGAAGTGCATATCTCCAATATATTCGGCAGAGAAGAATTCCGTAAACTGTCTCATGTTTCCGGTAAGGCCAAAGGCGTAATCAGTGGTTTGGGATTAAAGGGCTATCAACTGGCACTGGAATCGTTTATAAAATAACCCTTAACAATAAGGCATAGCCGGTATCTTCTTTAGGATTATCTGCAATGCTTACAATGTGCAACCCCGAAGTTGACCAGACTTTAAACAGGTCGCCTTTTTTATGCTTCAGCATTTCCTTATCAAGCTGTGGCAGCATCACGCCTTTTATAAACCAGCCCAGATCGCCTCCTTTGCGTGCCGATTCATAATCGGCACTGTAAACAGATGCCTGAGCGCCAAAAGTGGTTGTGCCGTTTTTTATTTTCCAAATAATACTATCGGCCAGCGATTCGGCAAAGCCTTTGTCGAAAATGGCCGTATCAATCAGGATATGTTTGATATGATAAAAAGTATTGGGCGCTTTCATTAATATTTTCACAAGGATATTTTCCTTTTTAAACGGACCGTATGTTTTGCCAACTTTTCCATGATAAGCCAGGCTGTCGGCCTTGCCCATAAACTGGACTGTGCTGACTACGGTTACCGTATCAATAAAATATTTTTTCTTGAGCACGTACTTTACAAAGCCAATGGGGTTTTGGGTGGTGTCTAATATTTTTTTTATTTCTGCAAGGGTTTGGCTTTTGGCAGAAAAAAGAATACCGGTAAAAAATAGAAAGACAAGAATTTTTTTCACATTTAAAAATTGAAGGGCAAAGATAAGGCATAGGCGTTTAGCCACTAATCCGCGTCTGAAAAAGTATAATGGTATGATGAGGGTTACCGTTTTTGTGTTTACAAAACAACAAAGCGCCCGGTGCCTGGTTTTACTTTAAGGCAAAGAGCAGGTTCACTTCAAACCGCAGTTTAATTTTTCGGTAATCAACACCATTATCATTTATACTGTATGTATCCGACTTGGATATGGTATTGGAATACACATTGCTTCCAGTTGTTTTATATCTGCCTGAAAGGACATCAGAACTTGAAGATTCTTCCGGTTCTGTAATGGTAATGACCGGCCCTAGCTGTTCATTTACAGATTCAGATAAATACAGGGCTTTTTCTTTGGCAGCTTTTACAGCCATAATTTTAAGCTGCTTTCTGTAGTCAGTTATTTTACTGTGAGATGTTTTAATGATTCTGAAATTATTGGTTGCTTCGTCATCCAGCCTGGACACCAGGTCATCAATCAGTTTGGTATTAGTGAATTTAAGCTGATAAGAAATAGAAGACATCAGCTCCGGGTCTTTTTTTCTGCGCTTCCATATATTGGCCATATTGTATCCATCATAAGAGGCCACAGCGATATTGCTATCGGCCATACCGGCTGCTTTGCAACTGGCTAAAAATTCAGTTTTAATTTTAGTCAGTTCCGTTTTTTCTTCTCCTTTTTTTTTATATTCCCTTAAATCTACCTGTACATAAATCTCATCAGGGATAACCTCCATTTCGGCACTGCCGGTTACCGAAATGGTTTTAGGGAAAGGATAACAGCCCGGCTGTGTTGCTGGTTGGGCCTGTGCTATCAAAAAATTTACAAGTAATAGAGCCCACAACAGCATAACGATCTTTTTCATGACTTAAATTTTAGGTGTGAGAAAAAAAGGCCGGGCTCTAAAAACATAAAAGGTTTTAGAGCCCGGTGATTAAAACCTATTTTAAATATAGAATAGTATCCTGGCGCATTGGTTTTAGTGCGGCTATTTTAACTTACGAATAACAAGTTTAACCTGCTTTTTCATGGCTTCTAGATCGGCCAGCTGCTGCTGAATAAAACTATTGTCTTCCAGGCGGCCCATCACCTTGTTCATTTCTTCATTGGTATCATACACCATTTTACGAAAAGGGTTACTGTAATCTTTTGCACGGGAATCAAAAATGGCTTTACACATCCAGGCCTTAGTATCTAGTGCCTGTTGTAATAATTGTTTAAGCAGCACTGGCGTAAATTGCCGGGGCGTGATATTCAATATTTCCAGCAGTGATGTGTAGCCATGATTTAACCGGTCGGCAGTATAGGCTATTCCCTGCTGTCTGTAAAAATCATGCAGTTCAACCCAACTCTTTACTTTGCCCGATTTAATACCACGCTTAATGTTATCTACTTCAGTTTGTTGAATCAGCTGTCCGCCGATATTAAGCCATTGACTTCGCAACAGTTTGGCAGAAAGTGATTTTTTAAATGTATTAAAATCTGTAAACTTATTATTTTGAATGTGATTAAGTAATTCAATGGTTCCATAATACTGTATCAATTCCTTAAAAATTAAGATGGCCTGAGGTACCTTATGCAGTTCAGTTTTTCTTTTGCTGTTTTCCCAGCCTTTTATTTCTGCCACTCCGGCATCATTGGGTTTCAGTTTTTCTAAAATTTTAAGTGAATCAAATAATTCATTGATGGTATCAGGTGCCAGAAATTCATATTCGATCCGCTGTATTTTTTCAATACGTCTGTCACGGGTAATATATTTCCATTCGTTACGGGCCAATGCATACATATTGTACATAAACCAATAACCCGGTATGAGCACCAGCTTATCATGCGCTACATCATTATTGATCAAACAAAAGGGAACAGGGATTTTCAATTCAGCCGGAAAATCGCCTTTGGCAATGATGCTGAAAGAGGCAAATTTTGAATTGTGTTTTAAGCTCACGCATAGCCCCGGCCAAAAACCTCTGCCGGCAATGATTTCACCATCTGCCGCCCGGCTGTTGTGGTTGCTGCCGATGGTGGCTCCCGCGGCTATATTACTTTGTCCGAGTACAACAGCCGCACACAAAAATGAATTGTTATGATGCTGTTCATGTGCCGGAAAGATCAGTGAGTTCAATACTTCGCAACAGGAAATGGTAGAATTATTACCCAAATAAGAATTGATCAGTCTGGCGCCATATTTTAATTGTGAATGCGCTGCCATCACAAAGCGAACAGCTTTTGCGCCATAAAATATGCGGCAGCCATAACCAACAATGCCATTTACCAGTTCACATCCTTCACCGATCTGAGAGGTCCGGTTTTCATCACTGTTAACGGTTATGTTCTTTAATTTATTGGCGCCCTTAAAATAGGCATCCGTACCTACCCACACATCCTTGATGATCTTACAGTTTTTAATCACGGTGCGGTCGCCGATCTTACCATAATAACCACGTTGCTGATCATAGCGCTTTCCGGTAAATTCCTTAAATTTTTCAAGCAGGGCTTCATCGTCCCTGTATTTACTCCACATCCAGGCATCACCGGTAAGCATACCGTTAAAAGGTAATACACTCCGGCCACCGGCTTCATTGCCCAGTTCCATCCATACCCTTGTTTTTTCATCTTCACCGTCTTTTAATATGCCATTACCAAACTTGGCATAATCGGTAGTGGCCAGTTCATTTACATTGGCGATCATCACGTCGTTGCCAATAATATAATGGCTGAGGTAATTCACATGATCAATGCAAACATTATTACCAATATCGCTGCTGATGATGGTGCTGTTGTATAAGCCCACCGCCATACGCAGGTTATGAAACTCGAGGTAAAAGGGTTCCAGTTTTCCAATGCGTACCAAACCATAAAATTTACAATTGCGTACTAACTCGGGATTAAAGTGTTTGGAGACAAAAATGTTGTCCCAGTCATCAGAGGTATTACGGTTACGGATAAGTGCTTCAATATCCTGGGCGGTTAGTTTTCGGTATTCAATACCGTTTTTGTTGTGCAGGTTACGCAGGTGGTATTCATCCTTGCCTTTGGGAATATATTTTTCATCTACAAAATTATAGCCCAGGTTGTTAACAGGATGTTTTTTAATGATGTTCATGACTGCAATGATAAATGGTTAATTGATAAGGGCAATGTTTTCAAAGCATGGCTCATTACTGAATGGCAATAAGGCATCATTATAATATCAAGATAAGAATAAGGAGTCATAACAAAAAGTCTATTGAAGTTTAACGCATCGTCTACTATCTCATTGTTCCCGGGTTACTCTACCGTTACACTCTTTGCCAGGTTCCTCGGTTTATCCACATCAACCCCTCTGGCAATACCCATATAATAGCTTAGTAATTGCATGGGTATGGTACTTAACATGGGCGCAATAATTTCGTCGGCAGGCGGTACATAAAATACATCATCGGCCATGCCGGGTATCAGGTCATCGCCTTCTGTGATAATGGCAATCACTTTTCCCTTACGGGCTTTTATCTCCTGTATATTACTTACAATTTTTTCGTGGTACGAATCTTTGGTAGCTATAAAAACGACCGGTAAATTTTCATCAACCAGTGCAATGGGACCGTGTTTCATTTCAGCCGCCGGATAGCCCTCTGCATGTATGTAAGAGATCTCTTTTAATTTTAAAGCACCTTCTAAAGCAATCGGAAAATTATAACCCCGGCCTAAATACAAAGCATCGGCCGCTCCTTTATATTTTAAAGCAATTGTTTTAAGTTGTTCCGCTGTTTTTAAAATGGCATCCACTTTTTCCGGTACAGCTTCCAGCTCAAACAATAAATCAGTATAGCGTTCATCGCTGATGGTTCCTTTTTCTTTAGCAATTTTTAAAGCCATCATGGTTAACACAGCCAACTGGCCGGTAAAAGCTTTTGTAGAAGCCACGCCAATTTCGGGTCCTGCATGTGTATAAGCGCCACCATTGCTGATCCTGGCGATAGAGGAGCCCACTACATTTACAATACCAAATATAATAGCCCCGTTTTCTTTGGCTCTTTCAATGGCCACTAATGTGTCGGCCGTTTCGCCACTTTGCGAAATGGCAATAATAATATCGCCTTTATTGATGATGGGGTTTCGATACCTGAATTCAGAAGCATATTCCACTTCAACAGGAATGCGGCAAAGCTCTTCAATAATATATTCGGCCAATAAGGCGGCATGCCAGCTGGTACCACAAGCCACAATGATGATGCGGTTTGCATTTATAAAATGTTGGATATTATCCTGAATGCCTTTCATGGTTATTGTTCCCGCAGCTGCATCCAGTCTGCCTCTTAAACAATCATGAATGGTACTGGGCTGTTCAAAAATCTCTTTCAGCATAAAATGATCGTAGCCGCCTTTTTCTATGGCTGCCAGCTCCATATCAAGCCTGGTAACAAAAGGAGTAATTTTTTCGTTTCCCAGGTTTTTTAAAATCAGTTCATCAGGCCTCACAATGGCCAGCTCATAATCATTAACATAAACCACTTCCTTGGTATATTCAAGCATCGGCGAGGCATCGGAACCCAAAAAATGTTCACCCTTACCCACACCAATAACTAAAGGACTTCCTTTTCTTGCAGCAATGATGGTATCCGGATTTTCAGAATCGAGCAACAGAATGACATAAGCACCGGTTACTCTTTTTAAAGCTACCCTTACCGCTTCTTCCAGATCGCACTGGTTATTCTCTTTTATATCTTCAATAAAATTCAATAGCACTTCGGTATCTGTTTCGCTGGTAAAAACATACCCTTTATTGGTTAATTCTTTTTTAAGCTGGGTATAGTTTTCGATGATCCCATTATGTATCATGGCCAACTTACCGCTGGCAGAAGTATGGGGATGCGCATTGACATCGCTGGGTTCGCCATGTGTGGCCCATCGGGTATGGCCAATGCCGGTATGTGCATGCAGATCCATACCAATGATCGCCTCTTCCAGATCGGAAACACGGCCTTTCTTTTTATACACTTTTAACCCATTATTCAATAAGGCCACACCTGTACTGTCATAGCCCCGGTATTCCAGTCTTTTTAATCCTGTTATAACAATTGGGTAAGCCTCTTTGGTGCCAGTGTATCCAACAATTCCGCACATAGATAAAAATTTAATCGCTTAAATCCCTGCCAGCAGGCAGTGTATAAGCAAGGATGATGTTTTGATTTATTTGTTCCCGGCAAAAGTACATCGCCAAACTTCATTGGCGTCGCACACTTGTGCTGCATATTTTTATTAAACTTTTAATACAGCGAACGGGCTTTCAGAATCGGTGTAATTTAATAAAAATGTACACAACTATGTGCTTTATGGGTTATTCTTATTTGTATTTGTGATGGATTAGCCTAAATTGGTGTATTAAAATTACCGGTATGAAAAAGGTATTCATTTTTTTTGCTTTCTTGGGTATTTTACCAGTTGTAACTGCCCAGCAGAAAACAGCCGTTACTAAAATTTTCATTGTACGACATGCTGAAAAAGAGGCCGGAAAGGATCCGGCATTAACAGCTGCCGGTAATGCCCGTGCCGGGGATTTAATGCGCAATTTACAAAATGAAAATATTCAGAAAATTTATGTGAGCCAATACCGGCGCACACAACTTACCGGCGATAGTTTAAGACTACAGTTAAAAATAGATACAGTGCATTATACGGCAGATACGTTATGCGATAACCTGATCAATGCTATTATAGAACACCGGGATTTTGGTAAAACCATTTTAATAATAGCACATAGTAATACCATACCAAAAATTATCCGCAAACTTGGTGTATTGGATTATCCCCAGACCGACCTGCCTGATAATGACTTTGATGACCTGTTTCTGATCACCTATAAAAATGAGCTGGCCAAGGTTAAAAAAATGAAATATGGTGCTAAGTCGGGCATGACAGAAGCCAAACAATAACGACTAAAATTTACGTTATTTAAAATACATGGATGCGGCCAACCGTATGGCCTGCATTATTATTTAAACAAAGGGGCCACCAGCAGCATTAAGGATAAACCGATCAATAAAATAATAGAAGACCAGCCAATAATATTTGTGATGGGTTTGTTTACATATTTTCCCATGATTTTTTTATCATTCACTAAAATGATCATACAGATCAATACCACCGGTAATAGTACGGCGTTGATGACCTGCGACCATAATGAAATGCCTATCAGTGGTGCATTAGGTATTAAAATAATGGCAACAGCAAGCGCCAGTATGATGGTGTATAAAATATAAAATTCCGGAGCGTCTTCCCATTTTTTATCAATACCTGCTTCAAAGCCAAAGGCTTCACATACATAAAATGCCGTGGCCAAAGGCAGGATAGTAGCAGAAAAAATGGAGGCGATAAAAAGGCCAAAAGCAAATACCAGTGAGGAGATTTTGCCGGCCAGTGGTTTTAATGCCATGGCGGCATCCTTGGCCTCATGAATTACAATGCCATTCTCATGTAAATTGGAAGCACAGGCCACCATGATGAAAAAGGCAACAACAACGGTTGCCACACAGCCTACAATGATGTCGATCATTACAAATTTATACTGGTTTATTTTTATGCCTTTTTCAATAACAGAAGATTGCATATAAAACTGCATCCAGGGTGCAATGGTGGTTCCCACAATACCCAACACCATGGTGAGGGTAGTGCTATTCATTTTCATTTCGGGTTTAATAATGGCATGGCCAATTTCATCCCAATGGGGCTTTCCCATAATGGCAGATACCACATAAACCAATAGCGATAAACTAAAAATAAGAAATACTTTTTCGGCAATTTTATAATTGCCTTTTACCACCAGTACCCAAATGATGACAGCTACCAGGGGGACAGAAATATATTTACTTACACCCAGTACTTCCATACTTCCGGCAACCCCGGCAAATTCGGTAGTGGTATTTCCAATATCTGCAATTAAGAGGCCGATAAAAATAAAAAAGGTGATTTTTACGCCTGCGTTTTCACGGATCAGATCGGCCAAGCCTTTACCGGTAACAATACCCATTCGGGCATTCATCTCTTGTATTACCAGAAGTACTATAAATGAGGGAATCAGTGTCCAGATAAGATTATAACCATACATGGCACCGGCAACCGAATAGGTAGTAATACCGCCGGCATCATTATCAACACTGCCGGTAATGATGCCCGGCCCTAAAATGGCAAGAAAAATGGAGATATTTCTAAATAATTGGCTTCGGCTGCTTTTTTTAAACATAACTTGTTTTCCTCTTTATTTTGTTCTGCGTTTACCAATAAGATCTTCCAGGATATCATCTACCACAACCATCCCTGCCAGTACATCATTGTCGTAAATAACCGGTACCGCCAGTAAGTTATATTTAGAAACAATTTCAGCAAGTGAATCCAGCGGGTCATCATCATACACACTCACCGGGTTTTTCTTCATGATTAATTTTAACTGCGATTGAGGTTCGGCTACTAATAGATCCCGTAATGAAACAGTCGCTAACAATTTGTCTTTTATGTCAACTATAAAAAAATTGTACAGTAATTCCATATCCGGTTTTTGTAACCGAATTTGCAGCAAAACTTCCTGCACGGTATTGTTTTGGTTAAATGACAATACGTCTGTAGACATGAGGCTACCCACTTTAGTGTTTGAGTATTCGAGTAATTCGCGTACTTCATCAGATGTTTCTTTTTCCATCTCTTTCAATAGCTCTTCGGCTCTTTTGTCCTCCAGCCTTTCAATAATATCTGCGGCTTCATTGGCAGGCATTTTTTCAAGTACGTCTGCCGCTTTTTCAAGTGACAGATTTTCTATGATATGTATTTGTTCATGATCTTCCAGTTCTTCCAGAACATCTGCTGCTTTTTCAATATCCAATGAAGAGAATACCGTTGTTTTGGATGATTTACCTAGTTCTTCTATAATATCTGCCACATCCGAAGGGTGTAAAGTATGCAGTTTTGAATAAGTTTTTGACAGTTTGATATTGAGGTTACTGAAATCGATGGCTTCAATATCATCCCATAAAATATATTTTGAGGGTATGCGTTTCCTGAATAAAGAGACTATGAATTTTATGGGAAGCTCAATGCCAACCCTGCGCAAAAGACCTTCAATACCTACATCTACGGCAATGGCATAGGCCCCGTTTGAAATGGCAACCATCCGGATGTCATTTACCCTTACCAATTTTCGGCCTGTGATATCCACGATTTGCTTATCCAGAATATTGGCCTTTAATAGCATACCATCTGCAAACAATTCGGGTTGTACATCCTGCAGCGACTGGCATTGAACTTTATACTTGGTTCCAAATTTTACAATCTGTAATTCGGTAAACTGTACATGTCTTTTTTGGCCACCCGATTTAATAATGATGCCGGCAATCTTTGGCCTTGCTGATTCATCTTCTGTTATAGGAGGTATTTGAACCCATACATCAGATATACTGCCTAAAATGTTTTCCCGGGTATCAAAAATATCGCAGCCAAGTAACCTGCTAAAATAAAATGTAGTCAAATGCCTCAAGATATACCTCCTTATTTTGTAGGATTCAAAGAAGCAACTGTAATGCAGCGGCCTTTAATCCCGGGTGTTTATTAATACTATTTTCGGCTCGCTTTCGTCCATGTGGGTGATGTGTAATTTGCGGCAAAGTAAACGAATAAATCCCAAGCAAAAAAAATGAATTTAAAGTGTATTCCTGTTTCATAAACTGATATAGTAAAACAGGCTGGTGTGATACTTTTTTCAAGCCAGATTTGCCTATTGTTTTGTAATTTAGTTTATAAAACTGGTCATCAAATGTTATGCTTAAACAATATTTGTTTATTAATGAAACTAAAGAAAAAGGCCGGGGCGTTTTTACGCATGAACGCATTCCGGCCAATACGGTCATTGAAATAGCACCTGTTATCGTTATGGCAAAAACCGACAGGCCATATCTGGATAAAACCCTATTACACGATTATATTTTTGAATGGGGAAAAGAAAAAGATCAATGTTGTATGGCACTTGGGTTGATACCCATTTATAATCATAGCTATAAAAGTAACTGCGAATATTTTATGGACTTTGAAGAGGATTCTATTATGATTAAAACAGTAAGGGAAATAGAACATGGCGAAGAACTGACCATCAATTACAATGGCAATTGGAATGATGGGAAAAAAATTTGGTTTGATGTAAAATAAAAGCTGCTGCAGATCTGCAGCAGCTTTTATTTTAGTAGAAAAAACTTAGTCTACATACCGATGACCTGCAGTGATCCAGTCTAATATTTTTTGTTTATCAGCATTATTCAAAGGGGCATTTGGCACCGGCGGCATGATGGATGGATTGGCATCGATTGCACGGGCTTTAATTCTATCCCAGGCGCCAACAATGGTGCAATCTAATGTAAAGTCTAATCCACCAGTAGGACTTGCACCACTATGACAACCACTTAAGGCACAGTTAGCCTGTAGTACCGCCTTAACAGCAGAGAAATTAAGTCCAGCTGCTGCCGGATTTACTGTAGCATTACTTGTTTTAATACAGCCATCAACATCTTTGGCTGCAATGGTGTAGGTGCCGGCAGCAAGCCCGGTAAACATATTTGAAGCCTGGTAGGCTCCACTGTTTAAACTATAGGTAAAGCCAGCACTGCCACCTGCAGTAATTGTAACAGAACCGGTAGCAGAAGGTGCACATTTATCGGTGGATGTTGTAGTTGCACTGAGTGTTAATGTTTTTCCAAAACAAGGGTCAAATGTAATGGTAAAGGCCTGTGCTTTTATGCATCCATCTAAATCCTTAGCTGTAACGGTGTAGGCGCCTGCTGTTAATCCTGTAAAATTTCCGGTACCCTGAAATAGACCACTATTGAGTTGATAGGAGAAGCCTGTACTGCCGCTGGCAGATGACGTAATGGAGCCGTTGGCAGCACCGGCTGAGGGCCCGGCATTAATAACGGTTCCGTTAATTGTAATTGTTTTTGTGGAGCAAATATCAACCACGTTAAAAGTTTGTGTTTTCAGGCAGCCTTCAAAATCTTTGGCAGTAACGGTATAGGCACCAATGGCCAGGCCGGTAAATGTACCCAAAGCCTGAAATGCACCGCCATTTAAACTATATGTGAATCCTGTGCTGCCTGCTGCTGTAGCGGTAATGGATCCGTTAGCTGTACCCAATATGGTATTAACAACTGTACCCGTAACCGTTATGTTTTTTATAGAACAGGGATCGTTAACTGTAAAGCTGTTTGTGCCGGTACAGCCGGCAGCAGTTTTAGCAATTACAGTATAGGTGCCAGCTGCCAGTCCTGTAAAACTGCCGGATGCCTGAAAAGCCCCTCCATTGATATTATACGTAAAACTGCTGCTGCCAGATGCAGAAGCCGTTATGGCTCCAACCGATTGTCCGGTTGTGGTATTTGTAACAGTTGCTGTAACGGTGATGTTGATACCTGCACATGGATTTGGTGTTGGTGCCGGTGTCTTGTCGCCTTTGCTGCAACTGTTTATTAAGCTTAATCCACTAAGCATAAAACCGATAAGGAGATAGCTGATCTTGTTGTATTTTTTCATAAAAACAAGTTTACTGGTGTTGGTTAAAAGATAAAATAAATGTGATGTTATAACGCTTCAATAGAGTTGTGCATGTTAATAATAAGATTGTAAACGGCGGTTTTACAAAACAGGTTGCTTTGGGAAAATTAAAAATGAGTAACCATTTATAATGGCGGAACTGCTGGTTTAAAAAACTGAACAGGCCGTTTTACCAAAGCCCTTTAACACACAGGCTTTGCTTTTATTTAAGCCTACACATGCCGGTATAAAATGACATTCAGTTTGGGATTACGATATTGCCAAAGGGCCGGCCAATTGGTTTCTGCGCTCTTAGTCATTCTAATTGGACAAGCGCTATAAATAAAAAAATCCCGACGTTTAGGTCGGGATTTTTTTTATTGTATTTACTTTTTTATTTTCCGGATTCAAATTCTCTTCTGATAATATTCAATGCAGCGCCGGCTTTAAACCATTCAATCTGTTGTTCGTTATACGTATGATTAACCTGTATGCTGTCAGCAGTACCATCAGCATGATTAAAAACCATCTGCAATGGTTTGCCTGGTGCAAAGCTGGTTAAGCCAACGATGTCTATACGGTCATCTTCCTGAATTTTATCATAATCGTCTTTATCAGCAAAGGTTAAACCCAGCATGCCTTGTTTCTTTAAATTGGTTTCATGAATACGGGCAAACGATTTTACAAGTACTGCACGAACCCCCAAAAAACGGGGCTCCATGGCCGCATGTTCTCTGGAAGAACCTTCTCCATAATTTTCATCACCCACAACTACAGAACCCACGCCAGCAGCTTTATACGCCCTTTGTGTACCGGGTACGGTTCCATATTCGCCGGTCAGTTGGTTTTTAACTGTATCTGTTTTTTCGTTAAAAAAATTAAGGGCTCCAATGAGCATATTGTTGCTGATATTATCGAGGTGACCACGGAATTTTAGCCAGGGGCCGGCCATAGATATATGATCCGTTGTACACTTGCCTTTTGCCTTGATCAGTAATTTTAAACCCATTAAATCGGTGCCTTCCCAGGCTGCAAAGGGTTCAAGTATCTGAAGCCTGTCTGAAGTAGGCGACACTAAAACTTCAACCTTTGTTCCATCCTCGGCGGGTGCCTGAAAACCGGCATCTTCAACGGCAAATCCTTTTTGCGGCATTTCTATGCCCAGGGGTTCTTCCAATTTAAACTGCACGCCTTTATCGTTGGTCAGATAATCGGTTAAGGGATTAAATGACAGTGAGCCCGCAATGGCCAAAGCTGTAGTAATTTCGGGCGAAGCCACGAAGGCATGTGTATTGGGATTGCCATCATTTCTTTTTGAAAAATTCCGGTTGTATGAGGTTACGATTGAATTTTTACGTGTTGGATCTGTTGAATGTCTGGCCCACTGACCAATACATGGTCCGCAGGCATTTGCTAAAACAACGCCGCCCATTTTTTCAAAAGTATCCAAAAATCCATCTCTTTCAACAGTATATCTTACCAACTCCGACCCGGGAGTAATGGTAAATTCGGCTTTGGCTTTAAAGCCATTATCGGTGGCCTGTTTGGCTATGGAAGCTGCACGGGTAATATCCTCATAAGAAGAGTTGGTACAGGAACCTATTAAGCCAACTTCCATTTTATCGGGCCAGCCATTCACTTTCACTGCATCAGCAAATTTAGATATGGGCCAGGCCAGATCGGGCGTAAATGGTCCGTTGATATGTGGTTCCAGTTCGGATAAATTAATTTCAATTACCTGGTCAAAATAGTTTGTAGGGTCGGCATAAACGGCCTCATCACCGGTAAGATGCTGGGCAATGGCATCAGCGGCTTCGGCCACATCGGCTCTGTTGGTTCCTTTTAAATAGTCGGCCATTTTTGCATCATAACCAAAGATGGAAGTGGTAGCACCAATTTCGGCACCCATATTACAAATGGTTCCTTTTCCTGTACAGGATAATGAAGTGGCGCCATCACCAAAATATTCAAGAATTGCACCGGTACCACCTTTTACAGTTAAAATACCGGCCACTTTTAAAATGATATCTTTCGAAGCGGTCCACCCGCTTAATTTACCGGTTAATTTAACACCGATCAGTTTTGGAAATTTTAGTTCCCATGGTAATCCTGCCATCACATCACAGGCATCTGCTCCGCCAACACCAATGGCTACAATGCCTAATCCGCCTGCATTTACGGTATGGCTATCGGTACCGATCATCATACCACCCGGGAACGCATATTGTTCCAAAACCACCTGGTGTATAATACCTGCACCCGGTTTCCAGAAGCCAATGCCATACTTATCGGAAACAGAGGCCAGGAAATCGTATACTTCTTTATTCTGAGTTTTTGCTTTTGAAAGATCTGCACTAGCGCCTACCTCGGCCTGTATCAGGTGATCGCAATGCACGGTTGATGGTACAGCTACCTGTGTTCTGCCTGCCTGCATAAATTGTAAAAGCGCCATCTGGGCTGTGGCATCCTGCATGGCCACACGATCCGGAGCGAATTCAACATAATCTTTTCCTCTTTCAAATGCCCTTGTAGCTGCTCCCTGCCAAAGGTGGGCATATAATATTTTTTCTGTTAAAGTAAGGGGTTTGCCGGTTGCTTTACGGGCAGCATCGATACGGCTGCCAAAGTTGCTATACAACTTTTTAATCATGTTAATGTCGAAGGCCATAGTAAAAATTTAATAATGTGCTAATTTGCTGTTTTGCTAATTGATGGACGGGTTAAATAAGGGTTGATTGCACCGGATTCATTAGCAAATCAGCTAATTATTGAATCAGCTAATCAATGAGGTGCAAATTTACGAAATCAGAAGCATTTTTTAAAGTCCTTTGTTTTTAGATGAAAATCTGTTTAATTTAGCACTATGAATCGGATTAAACATTTTATTGAGTGGCATATTTTTGGTGTATGTTCTGCTATTGGCGAAAGAATGGGCATTGCTACATCAACCATCCGTAAGTATTTTATTTATATGTCGTTTATGACGTTCGGCTCACCTGTAATCATTTATCTTTTTGTGGCGTTTTGGTTAAACATCAAACGGTATATATTAAATGCCAGAAGAAATCCATTGCGGAATTTGTAAACAGGGCCCATTTAACCTCCCTCAAGTGTAGGATAATCCAAAATGTTTTAACGAAGAGTAAAGGATCGTCTGTAATTTAGATGTACTGCCCAATCGGGTTCCTGCTCCTATGGATAGGCGTTAGGGCTGAGGCCGCTATAAGGCTTTTCTGATGCGTACTAATTTTTCCAGCAAGCCTTCCAGCAGATCCAGTTTAAGCATATTGGCGCCATCGCTTTTGGCAACTGCAGGGTTGGGGTGGGTTTCAATAAACAGGCCATCAGCACCGGTTGCAATGGCAGCCTTGGCAATGGTTTCAATCAGTTCGGGATTACCGCCTGTAATACCGGCCGTTTGATTGGGTTGTTGTAGTGCATGGGTACAATCCATGATCACAGGAACATTAATGTCTTTCATCCAGGTGATGTTACGGTAATCAACAACCAGGTCGGTATACCCAAAAGTATTACCTCTTTCAATTAATCCAACCTGATGATTTCCGGCAGCATTTATTTTTTCAACAGCAAACTTCATCGACGGGCCGTTTAAAAATTGCCCCTTTTTTACGTTAACGATCTTTCCGGTTTTTGCAGCAGCGATCAACAGATCTGTCTGGCGGCAAAGAAAGGCCGGTATCTGTAAAATATCTACGTATTGGGCTGCCATAGCCGCTTCCTCAGCTGTATGAATATCGGTTGTTGTTGGGATGGAAAATTTTTCGCCAACCTGTTTTATCAATTTCAATGCCGTTTCATCACCAATGCCTGTAAAGGAATTGGCAGATGTACGGTTTGCTTTGCGGTAAGAGGCTTTAAATATATAAGGAATCTCAAGCCTTGCACAGATGGCTGCAACTTTTTCGGCAATACCCATCACGATCTCATCACTTTCTACCACACATGGCCCTGCAATGAGAAAAAAATTATTGTCGTTATATTTTTGATTGCGGAACAGGTCTTTTAAATATTTTTCCATTGTGCAAAGTTAAGGTGTAAATTGAATACACTGATTATTGCAGCTTTCACGAATTATTTTTTAAAAAATTCGTGTAATTTGTGTAATTCTATGACATTCGTACAATAATTAAAATTATGGCAAAAGAAAAAATATTAGTCATTGGTGCTTCGGGGCAAATTGGGGTGGAACTGACACTGGCGCTTCGTAAAATGTATGGTAATTATAATGTAGTCGCATCAGATCTGCGGGAAGAAAATGATTTGTTAAAAGGTACAGGCCCATATGTGAGCCTGGATGTGATGAATAAGGAAATGCTGCATGTTCAGGTGATCCGGCAGGGGATTACACAGATTTATTTACTGGCAGCCATCCTTTCTGCCACGGGCGAAAAAAATCCACATTTAGCCTGGAGTTTAAATATGCAAAGTTTATTAAACGTACTGGATATTGCCAAAGAAGAAAATTTGCATAAGGTGTTTTGGCCAAGTAGTATTGCTGTATTCGGGCCTACTTCACCAAAACAAAATTGTCCCCAACAAACCGTGATAGAACCTACTACTGTATATGGTATCAGCAAATATGCCGGTGAATTTTGGTGCAATTATTTTTTTAACCGGTATGGCATTGATGTAAGAAGTATCCGTTATCCGGGGTTGATCAGTTATAAAAGTGAGCCCGGTGGCGGCACAACTGATTACGCTATAGAAATTTTCCATAACGCTCTTGAAACAAAAAAATACACCTGTTTTTTAAGGGAAGATACCTATCTGCCCATGATGTATATGCCTGATGCCATTCGCGCTACCATTGAATTAATGGAAGCAGATGCGTCAAAAATATCAATCAGAACATCCTATAATATTTCGGGCATGAGTTTTTCGCCAAAAGAAATTGGGGATGAAATTAAAAAGCATATCCCTGATTTTTCGATCAGTTATCAACCTGATTACCGTCAGCCAATTGCAGATAGCTGGCCGCAGAGCATTGAGGATTCGGTTGCCCGTAAAGACTGGGGCTGGAAAGAAGAGTTTGCTTTGGACAGGATGGTGAATGATATGCTGGAGAATTTGGGTTAGTGAAAAGTGAAAATTCAAAAGTAAAAAATCAAAAATAAAACCCTAGATAAGAGTGATGTGCTATGTCATAGGAGGGCTCAGTTTTAAATTTTGCCTTTTGCCTTTTTCTTTAAATCAGTTTATGCTCATAAGCATATTTAACCAGCCCGATAACACTGCTGGTAGCGGTTTTGCGAAAAATATTTTTACGATGGGTTTCAATTGTACGTTCGCTCAGAAATAATTTTTCGGCAATTTGCTTATTGCTTAATTCTTTTTCTATTAGCTTGATGATTTCAATTTCCCGCGATGTTAAATGGGCAACTTCATTTTCTTTTTTGAGGTTACTGGCACGGCCCATTTCATATAAAACCTCATCGCTGAAATAGATCCCCCCTGCCGCTATTTTTTCCAAAGCATTGGCCAGTTCTTGTTTGCCAATATTTTTTAAAACATAACCCGAAATATCAGCGTCATCAATCATTTGATTAACCAAATCGCCCTGGCCACTCATGCTAAGCGCTAATATTTTTATATCCGGGAATTGTTGATGAACAGCTTTTGATAATTCGGCACCATTGAGGCCAGGCATCATCACATCAGTTAATAATATATGGATTGATTTCTTTTCCAGAAGTGACATTAATTCCAGTGGCCGGGTACATTCAATGATCACTTCAAACTGATCGTGTCCGTGGAGTAACGATTTTAAGCCATCAATTACAATCTGATGGTCATCAACAATACCTAAAGTTATTTTATTGTTTTTCATTTTGGATGGGCGTTATCACCGCATTCGGTAAAAATAAAGTGTGTTAACCTATTTAATGTGCAAAGGGTACATGAATAGCCACCAGTGTTCCCTTACCCGGTGAACTGTCAAAATCAACTGTGCCCTTTAAAAAATGAATCCTCGAACTGATATTCTTTAATCCAATGCCCTCAAATTTTTCTTTATCATTAATGTCAAAACCACAGCCATTATCTTCAACCGTTGCTGCTATACCGTCTGAATCTTTAATCAAAGATATGTCCAGATTAGTTGCCCCTGCATGTTTTATCACATTATTCACACATTCCTGTATGACCCTGTATAATACCGTTTCTGTATTGTTATCCAGCCTGTCCTGCAATCCTTCGGTGTGCAGACTTATTTGGATGATGCGGTTATCCAGTTTATCTAAAAAAGCCTGCACGGCACTGGTGAGGCCCGTTTTTAATAGGGCATTTGGCATCATCTGGTGACTTACACTTCTTATTTCTTTACAACTGTCATCAACCAAACTAGTCAATCTTTCAAACGTTATTTTTTGTGTGTCATTTGCAAAAATCAATTCATTTTCAAAAGCAGATAAATTCATTTTGGCTGCACTCATCATTTGGCCTACGCCATCATGCAGGTCTGCGGCAATTCGCCGCCGTTCATTTTCTTCGGCGTTGATGATGGCCCAGGTTGCCAGATCCTGCTGTTTCATAACTTCGGACTGCAAATTCATTTTGTTTTGTAACTGTCTTTTACGGTAAAAAATGATCCCCGATAAGATCAACAGGGCTACACTGCCTGTTAATCCCCAAAGCAGGTAATTTTTTCTGCTGATTTCGGCTTGCTGTAATTTTAATTGCTGCTCTTTTTTTACTGTTTGATAAATGGTTTCCAGTTCAACAATTTTACTTTCAGTTTTTTCATTAATGAGACTGTCTTTTATGGTATAGGCCATTTTAAGGGCCGCAAAGGCCTTGTCGTTTTCATGGATGGTTTTAAACAAATCGCTCAGCACCAGGAAGGCACCATACTGGCCCTGTTTATAGCCGGTTAAATTGGCCAACTTGATAGCATGCGTGAGGTAGCCGGTTGCTTCAGTATATTTTTTCTGCATCATCATTAATGTGCCAAGATTAAGATAGCTGTCTGCCTGTTGCTTTTTATTACCAAATGATGAATCTATCTGAATACACAAATAAAAATATTTTTTAGCCTCATCAAAGCGATTGCTGTACATGTAACAATTGGCCATATTATCATAAAAAGAGGATTTGTAAAATCCGGCATTTTCAGCTTCACATAATTGTATGCCCTGGCTGTCGAGGGCTAAAGCTTCTTTATATTTTCCTTCCATACCGTATACATTGGCCAATGTATGCAGGGTATTAATTTTAATTTTAGTGTCAACGATTTTTGGAAACAGTCGTAAATTATTTTCCAAGATGGCGACGGCCCTGGGTAAATCATTTTTTATCTGGTATACCTGGGCCATAACCGTTTGGGCTTTTAAAACGCCTGCGGCATCTGATTTTTTTTCTAAAATAGTTAGGGCGGCAATGGCTTTTTCAATGGCTATATCATAGTTCCCTTTATCAACGTGATACGAACTGATGGCCAGCAGGCAATACGCTTTAAGTGAATCATTATGAATTTTTTCAGCGAGGGCGATTGCTTTTTGTGTATAATTAAACAGCAATTCATATTGTCCTTTGGCACTGTAAGCCAGTGCGATGTATAAATAGCAACTGCTGATACCATA
>CANKNL010000006.1 GCA_947483345.1 Chitinophagaceae bacterium
CACCATCATTAAAACATACGTGCCCACCTGACCCGTTTGTAATAACCGAATTTGCCGGCTGCTATAATTAATTACTTTACCAACACCATTTACAAATCCATCAATACCTTTTTTCTCAACAACATTGTTGAAATATTTGGCAATCGATTGTACAGGTTTAACAATGATGGCATCATACAATTCATCAACATACCATTTGTTGGCCAGCACTTTGCCTAACCCGGCTTCTTCAATATCTGTTTTTTGGTATTTGCTGAATTTGTTCCAGGCATACACCAAAGCCAGCAAAGCCACGCCAACAGAAATCCCCATCAGCATACATTCAGTGGTATGATTCAGTAGTACCTTTTCAGTAAGCGCATTGCTTTGTGCAAATACCGGTGCTAAAAACGCTTCGAGCCTATGGCCTCCATGCATGAAGATTTCCGGTATACCAATCCATCCTCCAATCACTGATAAGATGGCCAAAATAACTAATGGGATGGTCATGGCTTTCGGGCTTTCATGCAGATGATGCTCCTGCTCATGGGTACCTCTGAATTTGCCCAGAAAGGTCATGGCATATAAGCGGAACATATAAAAAGCCGTCATGATAGCACCTGCCACACCAACGCCCCATAGCAATGGGCTTCTTTCAAAAGCCGCCGCTAAAATTTCATCCTTAGAAAAGAACCCTGAGAAAGGCGGCATACCGGCAATGGCCAAACAGGCCAATAAGAACGTGATATGCGTAATGCTCATGTATTTTTTCAGACCACCCATGTTGCGGATATCCTGTTCGCCACTCATCGCATGTATTACACTACCGGCTCCAAGAAATAATAACGCTTTGAAGAATGCATGTGTCATCACATGAAACACAGCGCCGGTATATGCACCAACACCTAATGCTAAAAACATATACCCCAACTGACTAACCGTTGAGTAAGCCAATACTTTTTTTATATCGTTTTGCTTTAAAGCAATGGTTGCAGCAAGTATGGCTGTAGATAAACCAACAATGGCAACAACGCCTTGTGTAACCGGGGCCATAGTATATAATATGTTGCTGCGTGCAATCATATAGATACCGGCGGTAACCATGGTAGCCGCATGTATCAGTGCACTCACAGGAGTAGGACCGGCCATGGCATCGGGCAACCAGGTATATAAAGGAATTTGTGCACTCTTTCCCATGGCACCAACAAATAATAACAGGGTAATACCGGTGATGTCTGTTACCGATAATTTAGACACATTGGCAAATACAGTGTGGTAATCTGCTGTGCCCAGTTTTGATATCAACCAGAAAACAGCCAGTAAAAAACCAAGATCGCCAATGCGGTTCATGATGAAGGCTTTCTTTGCTGCAATATTGTAGTTGGTATTTTTAAACCAGTATCCAATTAATAAATAAGAACAAAGCCCCACGCCTTCCCAACCGATGAACATGATGACATAATTGGCACCCATTACCAGTAACAACATAGAAAAAATAAACAGATTCAGGAAAGCAAAATATTTGGCAAAATCTTTGGGCTCTTCATCATGCATATAGGCTGTTGAATACACATGTATTAAAAAACCAACACCGGTAATGATCAGTAAGAAGATGGAAGAAAGCTGATCAATCTGAAAATCGAAACCGATTTTGAGTGCTGCGATATTGATAAAATCGAAATAGTGAAAAGGAATCTTTGGAATATTACCGCTATTCAATTGCATAAACACAAACAGACTGATCACGAATGAAGCCAAGACGGTTCCACTTCCTATCATTCCTGCAATTGTTTTAGATACCTGCTTTCTGCCTAAACCATTAATTAAGAAGCCCAGCAAAGGCAACACAGGAATCAGCCAAACTAAATTAAAAATATTAATCATAAAATAATTCAAAAGTGAAAAGTCAAAAATTAAAACATAAAAGGCTGTACAGTTTTGACTTTTTAATTTTTACTTTTAGTTTTTTAACCTGTTTAAAAAATTCACATCCACCGAATGTGTATTACGGTATAACATAACAATGATAGCCAGCCCCACACTCACTTCTGCAGCAGCCACCACCATGATGAAAAATACAAATAGTTGTGCATCGCTCACCACATTCGGATTAGCTTGTCCCAATGCAGTCGCGGCATGCATTTTGGAAAATGCCACCAGCAATAAATTCACGGCATTCAACATCAGCTCTATGCACATAAAGATAATAATGGAATTACGGCGGGTAAGTACCCCCACAATTCCGGTGCAGAATAGCGCCAATGACAAACCGATATACCATTTAATTTCCATAAACTATTAATTAACTTTCTTTTTTCCCTATGACCACAGCTCCTATCATGGCACTTAAAAACAGCACAGAGCTAATTTCAAATGGTATCAGATAATCTTTAAATAATGACATCCCCAGGTTTTTGATCAGGCCAAAATTTCCACCTCCCATCTGTAGTAAATTATTGGCAGATGCTGATTTTGTAATAGCCGATATGAAAACCAGAAATAAACAACCACCGGAAATTAATCCCGCAAATTGTATTAACCTGTTTTTCTTTGGTTCTGATTCGGCATTCAAATTCATTAACATCACTACAAATAAAAACAAAACCATGATGGCCCCCGCATAAACAATAATATTAACGATAGCCAAAAACTGGGCATTCATAAGTATATAATGGCCCGAGATAGCAAAGAAAACGACGATAAGAAATAATATACTATGCACCGGACTTTTACTGGTAACTACCATAATAGCACTGAATAATGCCAAAACAGATAAACCCCAAAATAATAATTCTGTAATGCTCATAGTCTTTAATTAACCGTTTCTTTTTTCACCCGGTTTCCTAATGCTTTTTTATAGGCTTCGGCATTTTCAATCGGGTGAGGAATCAATAATTCTTCTTTGTTATAAATAAACTGTTTGCGCTGGTAATCGGCCGGTGCAAAAGTTTCACTTAAATAAATAGCATCTTTAGGGCAGGCTTCTTCGCATAAGCCGCAAAAAATACAGCGCAACATATTGATCTCATATTTAGCTGCATATTTTTCTTCCCGGTATAAATTTTCTTCGCCAACCTGTCTTTCAGCTGCTTCCATAGTAATGGCTTCGGCCGGACAAGCTACTGCACACAATCCGCATGCCGTACAATTTTCTCTACCTGCTTCATCTCTGTTTAAAATATGCAGGCCGCGGAAAACCGGACTGAAAGGTCTTGTTTTTTCGGGATAATCAATAGTCGGTTTCTTTTTAAAGATATGACTGAAAGTGATGAGCATCCCTTTAAAAATAGCAATCAAATAAAGGCGTTCCAGAAAATTCATTTTTCTGCGATCAACTTCTTTCAACCTGTTTGTTAATGCCTGCATGTTTTCCTAATCTGCCAACCGGCAGCGTTTTATTAATTTTTTATAAAGATCAAAAATGCCAATTGTTTTGTTTAAATAAGATCAGTGCCCCTGTTAACAACATATTAAATAATGCCAACGGAATCAATACCCGCCAGCCCAGATTCATTAATTGATCATACCTGAATCGTGGAATTGTCCAGCGTACCCACATGAACAGGAATATAAAGCAAACTACTTTTGTCATTAACGCCATCAGACCAAAAAGCGCCATCCAGTTTTGATCATAGTTGGCTTCATTTAAAAAAGGAATATCATATCCTCCGAAAAACAAAGTAGCCATAATTACACTGCTCACAAACATATTAATGTACTCCGCAAAAAGGTAAAAGCCCAGTTTCATTGATGAATACTCTGTATGATACCCACCAATGAGTTCATTTTCTGCTTCAGCTAAATCAAAAGGAGTACGGTTACATTCGGCAAAAGCACAAATTAAAAATATTAAAAATCCAAGGGGCTGGTAAAAAATATTCCAATAGCCCGTTTGTTGTTGTACAACCATTTCCTTAAGGCTTAGTGTGCCGGTCACCATCAATAAGGCTATTAAAGAAATCCCCATGGCCAGTTCGTAGCTGATAATCTGAGATGCCGCTCTTAATCCGCCCATGAGCGAGTATTTATTATTACTTGCCCAACTGCCGATCATGATACCATAAACCCCCATACTAACCACTGCAAAAACAAATAAAATACCCACATTAACATCGGCAATCTGTAACGAGATATCCCTGTTAAAAAAGTGTATCTGATTTCCCCAGGGCACAACAGCACCTGCCATGATTGCTGTTAACATGGCCATTGACGGACCAAGTATAAATAAAAATTTGGAGGAAAAATCGGGTATAATCTCTTCCTTAAAAAACAATTTTAACCCATCGGCAACCGGCTGTAATATACCAAAAGGCCCGGCCCGGTTTGGTCCACGCCTGTCTTGTAAAATGGCAGCTATTTTTCTTTCGCCATATGTTGCATACATAGCAATCACCAAAGATGCCATCACTACAATAACAATCAATACCAGTTTCTCAATAATAAATGCCAAATCAATTGCTAAAAGCATAAACCTGTTTTATATTTTTATTCTTTTGGTAAACCCCACTGGGTTGATTCCCCTTCTCCTTTTGTAAACTCGTTTGATTTTACAAAATCCGCTTTATGTGCCGGTCTGTTAATTTCACTTAATTGAATGTTAGGGTTATTTACACCACTCACATTATGTATGTTCATTAATAATTTAGGATCACGGCCATGTAAAACTTTTTTAATCGTTTCGGCTGGCATGTCTAACACTGCATATTTATTTGCACCAATTACAGAATGGCGGCTGATGGTTGTAAGTCCTTCAATAGTCCAATCACTTGTTTCCTTTTTTTCAAAACGACAGGTATTGCAAATCCAGCCAGCTTTGCCGTCGTAACTCTGTACTTCACCCCATTCATCTTTACGGGCTGTTACCCTGTACACTTCATCACCACGTAACCACAATGTTGCCTTACCGCAGCATTTAGGATTTTCGCAATGACGATTTGCATCAACCGGCTTGGTAAACCAAACCCGGTTTTTAAAACGGAATGTTTTATCGGTTAATGCACCAACCGGACAAACATCTATCATATTACCGCTAAAATCATTATCAATGGCTTTTGAAATATACGTTGATATTTCTGCATGATCGCCACGGTCTAAAATGCCATGTACTCTTTTATCTGTTATCTGGTCGGCCACATAGGTACAACGATAACAAAGTATACACCTTGTCATGTGCAATTGAATGTATGGGCCAATATCTTCTTTCTCAAAAGTTCTTCTTTTAAATTCGTAACGGGTTCCGGCTTTTCCATGATCATAACCCAGGTCTTGTAAATGACACTCACCGGCCTGATCGCAAATAGGACAATCGAGTGGATGATTGATCAGTAATAATTCCACTACCCCATTTCTCGCATCAACTACTTTTTCGCTGGTCATGTTTTTTACCACCATGCCATCCATCACTGTTGTACGGCAACTGGCCATCAATTTAGGCATAGGTCTGGGGTCGGCCGTTGAGCCTGCAGCCACTTCCACTAAACAGCTTCGGCATTTACCGCCACTGCCTTCAAGTTTGCTGTAGTAGCACATAGCAGGCGGTGTAACATCGCCACCAATTTGCCGAGCCGCATTTAATATAGTAGTACCTGGGGCAACATCAATGGTAATGTTGTCGATGGTTACTTTAAAGGTTTTTATTTCTTCTGCCATAAGTTAAAAGTCAAAATTAAAAAGTCAAAAATCAAAACATCTGACTACTTAGCATTTAATATAATTGAAGCAATGATCTTTGAAATTTCATCTGCTTCTTTTATCAATTCATTTATTTTCGGTTTCGAAACTTCCATTGTTTCACAAATCAGGCAAAGCCAATATTTGGTTTCATTTGCCGATTTAAGTGCAATAACATAAAAGTTTTTCCAATCTTTCTTAGAACTTCCTGATTTACCCTCCACAACATTTGCACCAATAGATGCTGCACTTCTTAACAACTGATCAAACATTGAATGATAAATCCTATCGTATTTACATTCTCTTATAAACCCAATTACGTCTTTTGAAAAGTAAAAGCATCTATGACTGATCTTATAAGGTTTTCCTTCTTCATGCAATTCAAAAATTTCAATTTCATCCTCCATTTTTTGAATTTTTACTTTTGACTTTTCCTTTTGAATTCTTTCCTTATACCGCTACCGGTACATGAATCTCATCCGCATAATGCGCCAATCCATAATTACTGGTCAAACACTCAACAGGATTTTTCACATGCCACTCAAACTCATCCCTAAAATGCCTGATGGCTGCTGCAACCGGCCAGGCTGCTGCATCGCCAAGAGGGCAAATCGTATTGCCTTCAATCTTCCCTTGTATATCCCACAACAGATCTATATCACTCAGTTTTCCTTTTCCGTTCTCGATATTCAATAATATTTTTTCCATCCATCCTGTTCCTTCACGGCATGGCGAACATTGTCCGCAACTTTCATGACGGTAAAATCTGGCTAATGTATAGGTATGTTTAACTATACATTGATCTTCATCCAATACAATGAATCCTCCCGAACCCATCATGGTACCGGTTGCAAAACCGCCATCACTCAAACTTTCGTAGTTCATCAATCTTTTTTCACCCTTGGCCGTAGTTAATAATAAATTAGCCGGAAGAATGGGCACTGAAGAACCACCGGGTATACAGGCTTTTAATTTTTTACCGTTGGCGATACCGCCGCAGTAGGCATCACCATAAATAAAATCTTCTACAGAGATGGTCATATCAATTTCATACACACCAGGTTTATTAATATTACCACAGGCGCTCATTAATTTTGTGCCGGTACTTTTACCAACACCGATCTTGGCATATTCATCGCCACCATCATTGATGATGGGAACAACAGCCGCGATGGTTTCTACATTATTAACTACTGTTGGCCTTCCCCAAACGCCTTTAACTGCAGGAAATGGTGGTTTAATTCTTGGATTGCCCCGCTTACCTTCAAGCGATTCGATCAGGGCTGTTTCTTCACCGCAGATATAAGCACCTGCACCGCGATGTACATAAATCTCACAATCGAATCCGGTGCCTAAAATATTTTTACCTAAAAACCCGTTTTGTCTGGCTTCGGTAATAGCCTGTTCTAAAATATTTACGATCCAGGCATACTCGCCACGTATATAAATGTATGACACATTTGAACCCAAAGCATATGAAGAAACGATCATGCCTTCAATTAAAATATGTGGAATAAATTCCATCAGGTATCGGTCTTTAAAAGTACCAGGCTCGCTTTCATCAGCATTAACAACCAGATGGCGGGGAACACCTTCGGGTTTTGCAATGAAACTCCATTTTAATCCTGTAGGAAAACCTGCCCCACCACGGCCTCTCAATCCACTTTTCTTTACTTCTTCTACCACATCTGCCTGCGCCATTTTTAAAGCTTTCTCCACACTTCGGTAACCACCTTCACGGCGATACACTTCGTAGGTACGAATGCCTTCAACATGTGCTTTTTCTAATAATATTTTTCTTGCCATTTTTTAAGTCAAAAGTTAAAAATCAAAAATCAAAAGGGTGCTTTAAATTCAGCATATTTTTAATTTTTAATTTTGATTTTTTAATTTTTTATCGCCTGCCTGGCAAACAATACCCATCTATTAGTTTTCTTCACCCACACTTCCAGTACTTTTAAATGATACGTATTGGTAGCTTCTTTCATGGTAGCCGCAATGTCTGCCACAAAACGCACGTTAGCCATGGTGCCATTTATCAAAACTGACATACTATCTTCTCTATAAGATTGATAGCTGATATAGCCTGTTTCCAGATTTTTAATCATTGCCGACTTTGTTTCTATCCAACCATTACTGTGCCCGTAACTTAATGCCTTATCTGTTTGTTGGTTTATAGAAACCGTATTTTTTTTAACCAGGGCCTGGTGAAATTCCTTAACGGTTGATATCAATTTTATCTCATCGGTTTGTGCATGGCAGCAAACCACAAGACATAAAAATAATATGGTAATTAATGGTTTCATTTTTTAATTAGCCTTAGCCCTGCACGCTTCTATAATGGTATCTACTTTTTCTTTAGTTAAATGTTCCTTATAATGTTTTCCTAATTGCATCAGGGGTGCATAGCCACAAGCGCCTAAACACTCTACCGTTTTTAAAGTAAACATACCATCGGCCGTTGTTTCGCCAACATTAATATTCAATTTCTCTTTTATGTAAGCAATAATATCATCACTACCATTGATCATACAAGGTCCGGTTTGACAAACTTCAAACATATATTTACCAACCGGTTTTAAATTATACATGCTGTAAAAACTAGCCACCTCATACACTTCAATCGGTTCAATTTTTAATATATGGGCCACATAATCCATCACCGGCACATCAAGCCAGCCGCCAAATTCTTCCTGCGCCAAATGTAAAATTGGTAACAGCGCACTTTTATGTTTGCCATCGGGATAACGATTAATTATCGCTTCAACTTCAATTAATTTTTCATCTGTAAATCTCAACACAACTTTATTATTTTAAATTTTCAATGATAAATTTTCAATGAAATATAATTCAACATTTAAAATTCAACATTTAGCATAATTTTTAAGCGTCCATTTCTCCTGCAATCAAATTTAAACTGCTCATCGTTATAATGGCATCACTCAACATGCCGCCCTTTATCAATTCTTCAAAAGCCTGGTAATAAATAAAACAGGGCCTGCGAAAATGTAAGCGATAAGGTGTTCTTCCTCCATCACTTACTAAATAAAATCCCAACTCACCATTAGCGGCTTCAATAGAGCTATACACTTCGCCTGCCGGCATGTCGGTTTCACCCATCACAATTTTAAAATGATAGATCAGGGCTTCCATTTTAGTATACACATCTTTTTTCTCCGGTAAATAATATGCAGGCGCATCGGCATGAAAAACCTCAGCTTCGGCCCCTTTAAATTCCTGTACTTTCTGGTAAGCCTGTTTAATAATGCTCAGGCTCTGCCACATTTCTTCATTACGTACTAAAAAGCGGTCATAACAATCACCCGTTTTTCCAACCGGGATAATAAAATCAAAATCTTCGTAACTGCTATATGGTGTATGCACACGAACATCATAGTCTACACCTGCAGCACGCAGGTTAGGGCCTGTAAATCCATAATTCAATGCCCGTTCGGCACCAATTGGGCCACAGCCAATTGTACGGTCCATAAAAATCCGGTTTCGTGTAAACAGGTTTTCAAATTCCTTTAAAACACCCGGATATTCTTTTAGGAATTTTTCGAGTTTCTGGAACGCTGCAGGAGTAAAATTCCTTTCAAAACCGCCAATACGCCCAATAGTAGTAGTAAGACGGGAGCCACATATTTCTTCATATATTTCATAAATGAGTTCACGATATTGCATTACATATAAGAACCCGGTATATGCACCGCTATCCACACCTACAATAGAATTGCAAATTAAATGATCCGATATCCGGGATAATTCCATGATGATCACCCTTAAATAATCAACCCGTTTTGGAATTTTAACACCCAATAATTTCTCGCAGGTAATATGCCAGCCCATATTATTAAGGGGTGACGAGCAATAATTTAACCTGTCGGTTAGTGGTGTTATTTGATAAAGTGGTCTGCGTTCTGCGATCTTTTCAAAAGCCCGGTGTATATAGCCGATGGTTGAACTAGATTTCATGATGCGTTCACCATCCAGTTCCAGGATATTCTGAAAAACGCCATGCGTTGCCGGGTGCGTTGGCCCCAGGTTAAGCGTGGTGGTCTGCTTTCCTATGCTTCCTTCCGGTAATAAAATATGTTCGCTCATAATTCTAAGTCAAAAGTTAAAAATCAAAAATCAAAAACAGCTTTTTTTATTCCAGGCATATTTTTAATTTTTAATTTCGATTTTTAAATTTTTCACCCTCTTCCAAACATCTCATCATCTTTATCAATCCTGCTCTGGTCTTCCAAAGGAAACTCTTTACGCAACGGAAAATAATCCATCTCATCTACATTCAATATTCTTTTCAAATTTGGATGGCCTATAAAATTTACGCCGTAAAAATCGTAGGTTTCTCTTTCCATATGATTGGCCGACCGGTATAATGCGGTTGCACTAAACACATCGGGTTTGTCTATATCTGCAAATACCTTAAACCGAATTCTTACATTATCAATTAAATTATGCAGATGATAAACAACAGCCAACTCTTCTCCTTTTCTGTCGGGATAATGTACGGCCTGCAGATCGGTGAGGAATTGGAATTTTAATTCCTCCTCATCATATAAAAATTGCAGTACTTTTAAATTTAAGGGAGCAGGTACAGTAAAAGTCAACATCCCATAGGGTTCATTCCAATCAGTTAATTGATCTGGGAACTTTTCAGTTAGTTTTTGCCTTATTATATCGTTATTCAACATCAGTTTCAGGTTTCAAACTACAAACTTATATATAAACTAAGCGTTAACTTCTTTGTATTTATGAAGTTGATCACTTACCCTAATGAAGTTTATCATTACTTATTATTGTATGCCATATCCGGCCAGTAATTCTTTATATTGATCGCTATATCTTCTTCTCAATCCTTCTGCATTTACCAAGTCCTGTATTTTCATAAACCCATCCAGTATGGCTTCGGGCCTTGGCGGACAGCCGGGCACATATACATCAACCGGTATTACCTGGTCAATGCCCTGTAATACAGAATAGGTATCAAAAATGCCACCCGAAGAAGCGCAGGCGCCAACAGCCATAACCCAGCGTGGTTCTGCCATTTGCAGGTAAACCTGTCGCAAAACGGGGCCCATTTTTTTGGCAATGGTACCCATTACCATAATTAAATCGCATTGCCTTGGAGAAAAACTCATTCGCTCAGCACCAAACCTGGCTATATCATAATGACTGGCCGCTGTAGCCATAAATTCAATACCACAACAACTGGTTGCGTAAGGTAAAGGCCAGATAGAATTTTTACGGGCAAGACTGACAACCTTTTCTAAATTGGTTGCCATAAACCCTTCGCCCATGTATCCTTCAGGAATACCTTCAAACTTGACGTGATTATTATATTGGACCGGACGACTCATAATTCAAATTTGATAACGTGATAATTAGCAAATTGCTTTTATACTTCCCATTTTAAAGCACCCTTCTTAAAAATATAAACCAACCCTGTAATAAATAAAGAAACAAATACCAGCACCGCTACAAAACCACTCCATCCCAGTTCTCTAAAGTTTACGGCATACGGATAAAAGAAGATAACCTCCACATCAAACAATACAAATAAAATAGCCACTAAAAAATATTTAACCGCCATCGGTTGGCGTGCGTTACCTCTTATTTCGATACCACTTTCAAAATTTTGTAGTTTATCAGCCGTCGCTCGTTTGGGCCCTAAGTAGTTAGAACCCACAATCACAGTAGCTATCAGGCCAATTGCAAAAAGCATTTGAAGGCCAATGGGCAGGTAGTTTGCTGCGCTATTTATTTCGGAGGCCTGTAAGAAAAAAAACTGCATATTTCTTTGCGTTTTTTATGATAAGCAAAAATAAGGCAGTCACGCCAATATTCAATAGTTAATAAAAAAAAGACCCCATTATCTTTTTTGATAATGGGGTTTTACTTTTATGTTAAGCCTTCTTTTTCTTTACCGGCTTTAGTTTTTTTTTGGAGGCACAGGCGGTTTTGAGGCAGGTGGCTTTGATGCCCCCATTTTAGAAATGGATTCCTTAAAACCAATAAATACAGTATCCGCAGGATCTAATAACAGTGCCCTGTCTGTAAAACCTAATGCCAGCTCTTTATCTTTTAATTTATTGGCCGCATAAATGATCAGATACGTATAGCTTCCTTTTATTAAGGTTAATATTTTCGATTTATCGGGATAAGCTTCCCCAACGGCTACTGCTTTTGTATAAGTTTGGTAAGCCGAATCAAAAGTCATTAATGTATCTATCCCGGCCTGGGCACCACCTTTATAATAGTATCCAAAGATATCTTCAGGAAATTTTTGAGCATACAGATCAAACATTTGTATAGCCGGATAATATTGTCCAATACGGTAATACCCGATTCCGGCATTATATAAATCGGTCTTACTCGGTACTTTTTTCAGATACACAATTTTTTTATACCAATCAGCAGCGTCTCCATATAATTTCCTGCTTTCATAAATAGAAGCAATTGATTTTAATAAATTCACTTTACCGGTTTCTGTACTGTCTAATTCAACAGCCTTTTCAATAAATACACCTGCCAAGGCTTCATTACCCTGGAATTTAAGTAATACTTTTGCATAGGTTTCATAATCACGCGAACCAATTTTTGCCGGATTCTGCTTTTGAAAATACATATCAAATCCGGTTTTTGCATTGATCGAATCGCCCATTTTATAAGCTGAATAAGCTTTTAACCCATATAGGTTAGGATAAGGTGTAGCACTTGATGCAATACAATTTTCGCTCAAAGTAAATGCATCGGCAAACAGCCCCTGGGCAAATTTCATTTGTGCATTCAAAAAACAGGCATTTGTTTCATCACTGCCTTTGGATTGTAAATATTTATCAAGATACATAGCTGATTTGCCTACATCTGTTAAATAAAAATACTGATGTAAATAAAAATATACCGGCGTATAATTGGGATCCAATGCAATAGCATCATTATAATACTGTAAATAAATGGATTCCTGAGTCAGGCCCTGCGACTGATAAATTCTACCAATACGGAATTTTGCCCTGGCATAATTGGGGTCCATAGTTAAAGCCGTTTCATAACTGCGTTGTGACGATCCGCCGTCTCCAAGTTTGCGGTAGGCATCGCCAAGATTGGTCATCACATTGGCATCTTTAAATTTCTTTATATTGGTTGCCTGGGTTAGTTTTTCGATGGCATAAGCTGCATCCCCAAATTTTGAATCGTAATCGCCATTTGCAAATCCTACGGCATCCAGTACATCAATACTTTTACCGCCACTAAGGCTAATGGCTGTTTCAAAATGATTGCGCGCGGGCTGTGTTTTTCCTTCCAGCAATTCAACATGTCCCATACCGGCATTGAGTAATGCACTGTTGGGATTTGCGCTAAGCCCTTTTACATAGAGGGCTTTTGCCCCTTCAATATCTTTTTCCTCATCTGGCGCAATTAACGTTTGCCCAAGCCAATAAGCCGCTTCCTCATTATTTGGATTAACACTTAATAGTTGTTGGAATACATTTTTTGCACTGACGTATTTTTCATAATACAAAAACTTTTTCCCTTCATCAATACTCTGTGCAACACTCAAACTCACCGCCAGAAAACTGCTGAACAGAATAAGTGTAAATTTTAAATTCTTCATTTCATTTTGCTGTTTATGTCTTTACAATAATATCAATTTTTCTATCATTCCATCACTAAATCCAAATAATCTTTTTATAATTTTTGATTGATCTTAACCTTTCTAACACCAAAGTCCATGATTGTTCCTAAATAAGCTCTTTTAAAAATCAACTGCCCCCTTTCCTGATTTAAGAAATTCACAAACCCTGTACCCAGTCCGTTATAGTTTTCTTTTAGTATATAATACAAACCCCGTACCAAAGGATACCTTCTCGTTAAAATGCTTGCCTGCATTGGCTTTACAAAAGGCTCGTCGTCGCAAACCACACATGAAACATAAGCGATTTTTACTTTTTTTAACAGATTAACCTGCGCACTGTCTTCCGGATTTCCAATCCAGCTGATCCCTACAAAACCAATGGCATTTTCGGTTTTCGCAATATAATCAATTACGGCCTGGCTGCTTTTTACGGCCTGCACAACAGTGGTATCAAATTTTTGTCCCTTTAAAATACTGTCCATGGCAAATCGAACAGTACTGGTGGCATTAAGTCCATCAAAAACAATTTTTTGATCTCTGTTGATTTGACCCGATAATTGACTTTTTAATCTTTCCAGCGTAAAAACGGTATCATTGCTTTTACTGTTTACGATCAGGGTAATGGCATCATTGGCAATATTATTCCACCTTGGCCGGTATTTGAGTGTATCTAAAAAATAGACGTCTTCTTCATTCCTTAACCCACGGGTAACAATCACCATTCTATTTAAGGTATCATTATAAAGATCTTTAAAACAATCTGCTTCTGTTTTATATTCGGCAATGATATGTGCAGCTGGAAATGATTGTTCAAATACCCTGATCTGTTCAGCCATAACCGGTTTAAAGGATTCATCAACACTGATATGAATGGTACCACTTTTAACAGTATCAGTCAGTTTACCCGATTTATCCTTACAGCCGGTTATCAAAAACCCGATTGTAAAAAAGATTATACAGCCTCTCATTATCCGCTTAAAATTTTTCCGGTTCATCTGTCCCTTAAATATTTTTTCTTATATCCCCTGTATACTCTGAATAGGCCATAAATGATACAAACAATACCAAATATTTTAAAAGCAGTAGAATCATACCTGTCGGCCAGATCCATACTGAATTTTTTAATAAAGATTATAAAAATACCCATGCCTGTCCAGAGCACCCCCATACCATAGTCCATAATACTGCGCATACGCAGATAACCTTTTTCCCGGTCGCTTAATTCTTCTTTTTCAAATTCTTCCAAAGCCATATTAAATATATTTTTAAATTACCCCGATACCTTTATTCAATACGAGCTGTGAAAATACTAAATTAAATACGGAAAATCAGTTTGTCATTACAAACTTTACAGGAATTGTATAATACACAGATACCTGTTCTCCTTTTGCCTTGCCGGGTATCCAATCAGGCATTTTCTGTAAAACCCTTACTACTTCTTTATTATAAATTTCTCCTCCATCTAATACCGTTACAAAACTTTTTAGTTTGCCATTATAGCCCACTACAAATTTTATTCTAACGTTAACGGTTTCGCCATTTTCCAAATCATAAGGATTATGTAAATGTCTTTCCAGAAATTGCTTTAAAGCATCCATTCCGCCAGGATAAGATGGTTGCTCATCCACGGCATCCATATCCATTGGTAATGTAACATCAATTTGAGGAATATTTTTTTCGATAATCCCTGTATTATTTCCGGGCATATCTGGCTGCACAATATCAATACCGGGTTTTACAATATCAATATTTCTGGTGCCAATACGATCGGTAGGTAAAATGGTATTGACCATGTCTGTTTTCAGCTTTTTATCAACGATCTCAATATGACTGGTCAATATTTTTTGATTTACAGGATTTTGAGATTTAATAACAGGCTGCTTTTGAACTGGTTCAATAACTTCAATTTCAACCACATTAAACTTAGGATCCGGTATATTATAAACAATTTCTCCGGCCTGTTTGGCCTGTTTAGGCATGAGTGTAAAAGCCGAAAAAGCAATAGCAATGACAAACATAAAGCCCAATGCTAGTTTTAACCTGCCGGGATAAAATTTACGCAAGTCGTATGCACCATATGCTTTGTTACGGTTTTCGAAAATGATATCCAGGATATCCGTTTTCATGATTTGATTCTTGTTCATGATGGTTGGTTTTGATCCCTGTTATTATCGGGTGTTAAAAATAAAATCGAAACCGGCGCCGTGTTCAATAATAAGATGTACTTAATTACAGATTCCATAAAGCCGTGAGCAGTGAGCAGTCAAAAGGGGGCAGTTAGCAGTTTGCGAATTGCCTGCTATCTTTGCTTACTGCAAATTGCCAACTGGAAACAGCTAACTATATTTGCCTCATGAAAATTTTAATGGTATGTCTGGGCAATATTTGCCGCAGCCCTTTGGCCGAAGGCATTTTACAGGAAAAGGCATTAAAAGCCGGATTGAACTGGCAGATTGAAAGTGCAGGTACAAACGGTTATCATACCGGTGAACCACCTCACCCGTTAAGTATCAAAGTGGCAAAAGAGAACGGGATCGATATCAGCAAACAAAGAAGCAGAAAATTTATTGCAGCCGATTTTAAGAATTTTGATATCCTATATGCAATGGCAGATGATGTGCTACACGATATGATCAGCATTGGTAAAAACGATTTTGCTGCAAAAAAACTAAGTTTGTTTCTAAATGAACAGTTTCCGGGTGAAGACAGGGCAGTTCCGGACCCCTGGAATGGGCCCGAGAGTGACTACCATAAAGTATTTGCAATTATTAACGACAATTGCGATCACATTATAAAAAAATACACAACATAAGAAGAGCCCATTTATCATGATAAATAAACCATCAATTCCTCAAGGTACCAGAGATTTTTCTGCAGACATTGTTCGCAAACGGAATTATATTTTTTCTGTAATACGGCATGTCTTTGAATTGTACAGCTTTCAACCTTTAGAGACCCCGGCCATGGAAAACTTAGACACGCTGATGGGGAAATATGGCGAGGAAGGTGATAAACTAATTTTTAAAATTTTAAATAACGGTATCAATAATGAAAAAAATATAGACAAATCAAAAGCCGGGTTTGAAAAATTACTGGAAGGTAAAAGCAGCAGCGATATCACTGAACGGGCTCTAAAATATGACCTCACCATTCCTTTTGCCAGGTATGTATCCATGAATTACACCAAACTCACTTTCCCATTCCGCAGGTATCAGATTCAACCGGTTTGGCGGGCCGACAGGCCCCAAAAAGGCCGCTACCGTGAGTTTACGCAATGTGATGCTGACGTAGTGGGTAGCCTTTCGCTGCTTAATGAAGTTGAACTTGCTAATATCTATCATGACGTTTTTATCCAATTGGGATTAAAAAACTATGAATTAAAAATCAACAGTCGTAAAATACTGGTGGCATTGGCTGAGTTATGCGGTGGAGCAGAAAAAATGATTGACATTACCATTGCCATAGATAAATTGGAAAAGATTGGCCTGGAAAAAGTAAAAACAGAATTACAAGAACGCGGTCTTACTAATGAACAAATAAATATTATTGAACACTATCTGAACATCACTGGAAACAATGCAGAAAAACTGACTCAAATAACAACATTAATTGGGTCGATTGAAATTGGTAAACAGGGTATAAACGAAGTGGCATTTTTATTTAACCAAACTAAAAACACAAACCTGAGTATTGATTTTACGTTAGCCAGGGGGTTAAATTATTATACCGGAATAATTTTTGAGGCCAAAGCGCCCGAAGACGTAAAGATGGGTAGTATTGGCGGTGGTGGCCGTTATGATGACCTTACCGGCTTATTTGGCGTACCCAATATGCCAGGCGTAGGCATTAGTTTTGGTGTTGACCGTATTTATGATGTACTTGAAGAATTACATTTATTTCCCGAAAATGTACAGGTAAGCACCAGGGCTTTGTTATTTAATATGGGTGAACCCGAAAGCTATTTTGCTTTTGGTATCATGCAAAAATTACGCAGCAGTGGTATTGCCTGTGAACTTTACCACGAAGCCACAAAGATCAACAAACAATATGCCTATGCCGAAAAGAAAAACATTCCGGTTGTGATCATCATAGGCAGTAAAGAAATAACAGAAAAAAATTGCATGGTTAAATATTTAGCAACAGGCCAACAGGAAATTGTGCCTCTTGAAAATCTGGCAGACTACCTGAACCAATTATAAATTCTCATAAATAATTGCAGAACCCTGTCCTACGCCAACACACATGGTTGCCAGGCCATATTTAGCTTTTCGTCTTCTTAATTCATAAAGTAAGGTGGTAGAAATTCTGATACCGCTGCAGCCCAAAGGATGACCTAAAGCAATGGCACCACCATTTACATTTACTTTTTCCAGATCCAGGCCAAGATCATGAATACAGGCAATAGATTGAGATGCAAATGCTTCATTCAACTCAATTAAATCCAGATCAGCCACTTGTAAACCTGCTCTTTGTAAAGCTTTATTGGTTGCGGGTACCGGACCAATACCCATTATAGAAGGATCTACCCCAGCAACGGCCATACTGATAATTTTGGCCATAGGCTGTAAACCATATTTTTTTACTGCAACCTCACTTGCCAGTAACATCGCAGCAGCGCCATCATTAATTCCGCTGCTGTTACCTGCCGTTACTGTTCCGTCTTTTGCAAATGCCGGTTTTAACATATTCAGTTTTTCCAAACTGGTTAACCGGGGATGTTCATCTTTTTCAAAATCAAAAACGTCTTTACCAATTTGTACCTGCAAGGCGATGATCTCATCCTTCCATTTATTTTCTGCAAGTGCTTTTTCATATTTTTGTTGGCTCGCTAAAGCAAAACCATCCTGTGCATGCCGGCTTATATTCCACCGCTTGGCTACATTTTCGGCCGTTTCGCCCATACTGTAAGGATAATACATTTCAGCCAGGCGTTTGTTTACAAATCGCCAACCCAAAGTTGTATCCACAATCTGTGGGTCGCGTGCAAAAGCTGTAGTTATTTTAGGCATAACAAAAGGTGCCCTACTCATATTTTCTACACCACAGGCTATCATCAAATCTCCATCACCACAGGCTATTGTTCTGGCACAATCCATAATGGCTTGTAGTCCGCTGGCACATAACCTATTTACAGTATTACCAGCAACCGATGCGGGCAAACCTGCCAGTAAAGCCGCCATTCGAGCAACATTACGATTATCTTCACCGCTTTGATTTGCCGCTCCTGCAATCACATCTTCAATGGCATTTATATCAATACTGGCATTTCTCTTCACTAAAACACTAATGACATGAGCCAGCAGATCATCAGGCCTTACCCCACTTAATGAGCCACCATATTTTCCTATGGGGGTTCTTATGGCATCTATTATATAAACTGTTTGCATGATATTATTTTATTGCACTGCTTTAGAAGCTTTAATAAACTTAATTAGCGATATTCACATACTGCATAAAGGTCATCGTTTGAACGTATATCCTAAATCATGTACGCTTAAGCAAAGATATAGACTACAGGTTATATGTTCTCACAGCTCACTTACCTAAAATCCGTTGCAGGCAAAGCCAACCCTGCACCCCTATCCGAATATAAACAGGGAAACTACAAAAAATTAATTAACCGTGCGCTACCGGCTGTGTAATGTATTTAAATACTGAAAATAGGTCTGCCGGCAGTACCTTTGCGGCATGTTAGCAGAAAAAAATATACGCACTTTAAGTCTAATAGATTTAAAGGCCTATTTTGAATCAATGGGAGATAAAAAATTCAGGGCTATACAAACCTATGAATGGATCTGGAAGAAAAATGCCCGCAGTTTTGATGATATGAGTAATTTATCGAAAGAACTTCGTGTAAAATTAGCCGAGAATTTCATTTTACCTGCCATTACTGTTGATACCAATCAGATAAGTGGAGACGGTACCATAAAATCAAGATTTAAAACATTTGACGGGCATTTTGTTGAGGGCGTTTTAATTCCAACAGAAAAAAGACAAACGGCCTGTGTTTCTTCTCAAATAGGTTGCAGCCTCAGCTGTAAATTTTGTGCAACAGGTTATATGGACCGTAAGCGTAATCTAAACTTTGATGAAATTTACGACCAGGTGGCATTACTTAATGAACAAAGTGAAAAAGAATATGGCTCTAAATTAACCAATATCGTTTTTATGGGTATGGGCGAGCCATTACTTAATTATAAAAATGTTTTACAAGCTATTGATAAAATAACTTCAAACGATAGTATGGGCATGAGCCCCAAAAGAATAACTGTTTCTACTGCCGGTGTGGCCAAGCAAATAAGACAACTGGGCGATGATAAGGTGAAGTTTAACCTGGCTCTTTCATTACATGCAGCCACCGATAAAAAACGGGATGCCATCATGCCAATTAACGAAAATAACAACATTGCTGTGCTGATTGAAGCATTGAATTATTTTTACAACCAAACTAAAAACGACATCACTTTAGAATACATACTCTTTAAAGATGTCAATGACTCCATACAGGATGCTGAAGATTTAATCAAGATTTATCGGCAAATTCCAACCCACCTGATCAACGTTATTGAATACAATCCCATTGACAAAGCTTCATTTACAAAACCTGATGAAGATACCACTCAGCAATTTACCGACTACCTTGCCAAATACCGGGTTAACGTACGTTTGAGAAGAAGCAGAGGTAAAGATATTGATGCGGCATGCGGCCAGTTGGCAAATAAAAAATAGCAAATAACAACCCCTGAGCTTTTATAAATTATGGCCACCTTATAACCACTTGTTTTGATTGCCCCTGAACATCAATATTTGAAGATCCGCTAATGACACAAGATGCCGGATAATTTAGCTTATTGGGTGTAAACTGCCATTCTATACGATACATGGTACCTCTACATTGCTGTTGCGGATTATCGCCATATCATGCATACCAGTATAACCCGCCGGCATCCGTTTGTCCAAATCCAGATGGGGTGGCCATATCTCCAGATACATAGCCACATGTTGCCGAATAATTGGCAGGACAATAATAGTAGGCTTTTATCCATCCATTATAAATTGTTTATGTATTGGCACACGGCCCTGTAGGATTATTGATCACATTTTTATTTAAAAATCACCCTGCAACAATTGCAGGGTGATGATAAAACAAAACTAAGTGTATGAGAAGCTTATTTTACAAAAGTATACACGGCTGAGGTTCTGTTTGCATTAGATAAAGTACCGGTATAGGTTGCTACAACGGTACTGTTCTGCATAACCCTTAGTGTATAACTGGAAGTGGCACTGCTGCTGCCACAATCGCCATAATAATATACCCAGACCTTATAAGTTCCCGTTGGAGCCGTCCCATTGGTCCAGAAAATATTTTCATTGCCTGTTGTACCACAGCTGCCACAAATACAATCCACATCCAGGCTTCCGTTTTGGCCCGAAGTATTCCCAAAATAGATCTCTGTGTTGTTAGGTGTACGTACATGCAAATCAAGATCTACATTGCTGCCATTACTGAACTGCAGATTAAACCTGGGATTACCCGGATTACCTGACAATGTTCCACCACCACCTGCGGGAGGACTAATGATGTCTTCAACGGCTTTTTTACATTGTGTGAATGATAACATAAGTGCAAGAAGCATTACTGTAGATAAAAGGGTCTTTAATTTCATAATGTTAGTTTTTTTTGTTTAAGTTTCTGAGTGATGTTGTTAAAAACAGTTACAAAACAAATATCCGATAGGCAGAAGCAATCTTTGTAAGGGTATTAACCCAAAACGGATTGAGGTATTCACCCTTTTTTAAATTGGTTATTAAACTTCAGGTTAAATAACCAGTCAAAACTTAAACACTAAATAACATCACATGAAAAAACTATTTATCCCCCTCATGGCCATATTAGCTTTAACAGTTACGGCAAACGCCCAAGGTAAAATGGGTAAAAAAGCTCAGCATCAGCAACACGAAAAAGGCATGATGGCCAAACAATTGAATTTTTCTGAAGTCCAGAAAAAGCAGGCCAAAGCAATCAACGATGATTGTCGAAAAAAGTTACAGGAACTCAATAAAAATGAAGCCCTCACTGTTAAAGTGATGCGTGATAAAAAAGAGACCCTTATTGAAGAAAAGAGATTAAAAATGGATGCCCTGTTAACGGCCGAACAGAAAACAAAAAAGGCCCAGCTTTTAGTAGCACAAAAAGCTAAAGCAGAAATACAATTTACAAACCAGCTTGCTAAAATGAAAACGAATGTTGGTTTATCAGATGAACAGGTTGCATCAATAAGATCACAAAGAGCCAGTACAAGGGCAAAGATGGAAAAGATAAAAAATAACGAATCCTTATCCCGGGTAGAAAGGAGAGCGCAAATGATGGCATTAAAAACAGATGCCAAGGATCAACGCAACAATATATTTACGCCTGATCAAATTAAAAAAATGGAAGACATGAAAAAAACCCGGATGAACAAGAACCGGATTAAATAAATACTAAAATCCTGAACCTCAAAGGCGTTTCCTGATGGGAACGCCTTTTCTTTAGGTGAATTACCAACTTGAAAAGACTCTCCAAAAAAGCATTACCTTTGCCTCTCACTACTGTTGTAATAACAGCAAAATCACTTCAATCATGAGCCAGTCGCCATTCCAAAAATTTGTTCCAAAAAAGAAAAACAGTGTAATAAAAGAAGAATTTCGTCAGGAAAAGAAAAAGTACCGTAAAGACCGAAATGCTTTTTTTGATAAGAAAAAAGAGGAGGAATACCAGGCCAGGCAGGCCAAAAAAGCGGGTATGGCCACAAAAGCAGCCGATAATGCAAAAGGGAAACCTGCTGTTGCCAAATCTGCTGATAAACCAAGAGGTGCTGCAAAAACCCCACATCAAAAATCGGCCAAGGCAACAGCAGCAAATGATAATGCACCAGCGGGTATTATGCCACTAAATAAATATATGGCCCATTGCGGCGTTTGTTCTCGCAGAGATGCTGTTGAATATGTAACTACAGGCAAAGTAAAAGTAAATGGAGAAGTGGTAAAAGAACCGGGTTATAAAGTTCAGGAGAATGACGAGGTGATCTATAATGGTAAAAAATTATTTGTAACCAAAAACCTGGTCTATATTTTATTAAATAAACCCAAAGATTATATAACCACTACCGATGATCCGCAGGGAAGAAAAACAGTTTTACAATTAATTAAACAAGCCACAACAGAAAGGGTGTATCCCATTGGCCGGTTAGACAGAAATACGTCAGGTGTATTATTACTGACCAATGATGGAGACCTTACCCAAAAACTATCTCATCCCAGCTACGAAATAAAAAAGATCTACGAAGTAAAATTAGATAAGCCGCTTACTAAAGCAGACTTTGATAAAATTATTAAAGGCTTAAAACTGGAAGATGGTGAAATACTTATTGACAGTTTGGCTTATGCCGACAGCAAAGACAAATCCATTATCGGAATTGAATTGCATAGCGGCCGTAACCGTATTGTGCGACGGATATTTGAGCATTTAGGGTATGATGTTAAAGGACTCGACAGGGTGATGTATGCCAATCTTACCAAGAAAAATGTAGAGCGCAGTAAATGGCGTTACTTAAGCGAAAAAGAGATTCGCTTGCTGAAATACATGAATACATCCAAAAACAAATCTAGCATTGAAAAAATATAAACCAGAGATCATTTTTGAAAATGATTCTTTTATTGCTGTTAATAAACCGGCAGGCCTGTTGTCTATTCCCGACAGGGAACAAACACAAACATCTCTGAAAGATATTTTACTGGAAAAATATGGGACCATTTTTACCGTACACCGTTTAGATAAAGATACCAGCGGCATTATCCTTTTTGCTAAGACAGAGGTTGCACATAAATACTTTTCGCAACTTTTTGAAGACAGAAAGATTGAAAAATATTACCAGGGTTTGGTACATGGTATCCCGACACAAAAAAAAGCCACTATAGATGCCCCCATTGCTGAACACGGCGTACAGAAAGGATTTTATATTGTTCACCAAAGGGGGAAGCCTTCGGTTACAGATTATGAAATTATTCAGGAACACAAGAGCTTTTCGCTGGTTCAATTTCAGCTACATACAGGCCGCACCCATCAAATCAGAGTGCATTGCAAAAATATCGGACACCCGTTGGCCTGCGATGATTTGTATGGCGATGGCAAACCAGTTTTGCTTTCTTCCATCAAAAAAAAATACAAACTAGGCCAACATGACGATGTAGAAAGGCCTATGCTGAACAGGCTGGCTTTACATTCTTACCGGTTAAAATTTACTGATGCTGATGGCGTAATCATTGATCTGGAGGCTGAACTGCCAAAAGATATAAGAGCCCTGCTTCAGCAATTAAAAAAGAATTAAAACGGAAGAACACGCCTTGCGGCGTGTTCTTTACCTGAATTCGCCACAAGGCGAATTCCTACAAATCAATATTCGGCTGCGGTGTGTAACGCAAATACGGTTTCACAATGTCAATGCCTTTGGGGAACTTTTTAATAGCGTCTTCAGTATTTACATTCAGTGCCACGATCACTTTTTCTCCTGCCTTCCAGTTAGCAGGAGTAGCCACACTGTAGTTGGCAGTCAGTTGTAAGGAATCCACTACCCTTAACACTTCAACAAAATTCCTTCCGGTAGAAGCAGGATAAGTAATGATTAATTTCACAGTTTTATCGGGGCCAATAATCACCAACGACCTAACGGTTGACGTTGCTGAAGCATTGGGATGAATAAAATCATACAATTCTGAAACCTTTTTGTCTTCATCTGCAATGATGGGAAATTCAACTTGGCAATGTTGTGTTTCATTTATATCATTGATCCAGCTCAGGTGTTTATCTACAGGATCAACACTTAATGCCAGTACTTTTACATGGCGTTTTGCAAACTCGTCTTTTAAGGCAGCAGTACGCCCCAGTTCGGTAGTACATACAGGTGTATAATCGGCAGGGTGAGAAAACAAAATACCCCACGAATCACCTAAATATTCATAAAAATCAATGTCGCCTAAAGAGGTTTTAGCTTTAAAGTTGGGCGCGGTATCCCCTAATCGTAAACTCATAAATTATTATTTTTAGCTGTTGAAAAACAAAAGTAATTAATAGTTGTGGGCCACTACAACAGCACATCATTATTTAACATTCTGATTAGTGGCCAGACCACTTTACTTCTTAGATGATGATGCCCTGTTCAATGCGTTTTTTCCAAAGCGTTCTTTTACCTGATCAATGGCTTTATATAAATCGGTCTTTCTTTCAACATCATCAAACAAATTGGTTTGTATGGCATCATGTGTCAGCTCGCTTAAACGTACGCCAAGCAAACGAACGGGGACACCTTTTTGATATAATTTATCAAACAACTCTTTTACTACAGGTATCATTTCATCATCGGCACAGGTATAAGGAACAGTTGTTTGTTTGGAAGTCGTTTCAAAATCATGGTATCTTATTTTAACAGTTACACAGCCCGTCACTTTTCCATCCTGTCTCAGTTCATAAGCAATTTTTTCTGTTAACCTTACCAATTCTCCTTTTAAAAAATCCATATCGAGTTTATTTTCTTCAAATGTATTTTCGGATGAAATTGATTTAGATTCATGATAGCTTGAAACTTCTCCATCATGTATACCCTGACTTTTGTACCAAAGATCAATACCCCATTTTCCCAGCTTTTCTTCCAGTTCTTCTTTTGTTTTTTCGCTGATGTCTTTAATGGTTATGATGTTCATTGCCTTCAGCACCGCATATGTATGGTCGCCAACGCCGGGTATTTTACTGACAGGCATGGGTGCTAAGAATTCTTTTTCTTTACCAAATGGCACTTGTAAATAGCCATTAGGCTTGGCTTCGTCGGTGGCCATTTTTGCCATCATTTTATTACTGGCCAATCCAAAAGAAATGGGGAGTTTGGTTTCATCCATAATCTGTTGCCGCAGATCTATGGTCCATTGCAGCGGGTTAAAAAACTTCTGCATACCCGTTAGGTCAATATAAAATTCATCAACAGAGGCTTTTTCAAATAGGGGTGCCCTGGCTGCAATAATTTGAGTGACCCATCGGCTGTATTTGCTGTATTCGCCACGGCTCCAATTAAGCACAACAGCCTGCGGACAAAGTTGCAATGCCTTACGCGAAGGCATGCCACTGTGTACACCAAATTTCCTGGCTTCATAACTGCAGGAGGTTACTACACCCCTGTCTCTGCCACCAACAAAAACAGGCTTGCCTTTATGCTCAGGGTGGTTAAGCAACTCTACCGATACAAAAAAAGTATCCAGGTCTAAATGTGCTATGATACGTTGGGGGGATGACATAATTTTTCCGAAGTAAAAAGTCAAAGATCAAAAGTAAAAAATGCATGTGACTTTAAGTTGTACTTTTTGAATTTTGAATTTCATTTATAAATCTCCAGCAATCCTTCAGGAAGATTAACATACACTTTCCTGTTTTTCGCATCTACTTTTTCCAGGCTCTCTTCATGAATGGGAATGAGTGCTTCTTTTCCATTTAATAGAATAGAACACAAAACCTGGTGAGGCTGTTCAATCACTTCCAGTATTTCGCCCAAGTCTTCCCCTTCATTGATAATATTAAAACCAAGTAATGCAATGGGCGATGATTTAGCTGCAAATTTTTTAAAGTCCGCTTCCGTTATCCAGACTTCCCTGGGTGTTAGTTTACGGGCGGTTTCCACTATGTCAATGCCTTCCAGTTTGATCACGGTTTCGTTGTGGTTTCGTATTTTAGCCGATTGCAGAAAATAAGGAATAAAGCTGTCTATTTTTTCTTCCAAAAAAATGGCTTCTAAACCTTTGAGGGTTGTTTTTTTGCCGAGGTTATGCTGCAAAACAAGTTCGCCTTTTAAGCCTGTGCTGGCTGCAAGTTTTCCTATTTTAAAGTAGTGGTTCATTGGGTGCAAGATACAAAGAAGCTGCAAGCCACAAGCTTCAAGGGATAAGCATGCAGGTTAAAATAACCAGTTGGCGGAGTTAATCTTTTAATGCCTCGTAGAGACTACAGACCTGCCTGCCGGTAGGCAAGGTTGGTAGAAACATTAAAATACCTGAGAAAAGTGCCGTAGGTACTACAGATTGCTGGGCTCTTCTATCATGCCTATGGCATTTATTTACGTTCTTGCCCTTTTTTTGCCAACCTTGCCTACCGGCAGGCAGGTCTATTGTTCCTAACGGGACTAAATAAATTAACTCCGCCAACAGATTAAATACTTTAATTAGAAATGATGCACACTTGTATGACGTACAAGTGAGTGACACAACGATGATGCCATGAAAAACTGAAGTTTGTCCAAAAAAAAGATTTCTCGCTCCGTTCGAAATAACAAATAAAAAAAGTCCTGAAAAAATCAGGACTTTAAAGAATTAACGGAACAGAGGTATTTTATTCTTCTGTTTTGGTTTCTTCGGCAGCAGATGCCTCAATTGCAGCTTCAACCGGATCAGCAACAGGTGCTTCTACGGGTTCTGCAGTTGGTGCTACTTCAACTTTTGCTTCCACCTTTTTTACAATCGGTTGATCACGACGGTCGTTGCGGGCCTTTTTATGGGCTCCCTGCCGACGGGTAACATTTGAATCATGTTCAGATGTCCAGACAGTGAATTTCTCCATAGCACCTGCTTCATCAAATAAGCCTAAGCTTACACCACGAAGCAAATGTTTAAGATACAACACGCCTTTGAAAGACAGGATCCGGCGTACAGTATCGGTGGGTTGAGCACCTTTTTGTAACCAGTCCAATGCTTTCTGACGATCTACCTGTATAGTTGCAGGAACCGTTAAAGGATTGTAAGTACCTAATTTTTGAATAAATTTACCGTCACGTGGCGCTCTGCCATCTGCTACAACGATGAAATAAAAGGGGCGCTTTTTTGAGCCATGCCTTTGCAGTCTCATTTTTACAGCCATAAATAGAAATTTTTGGTTGTTATTAAATAGGGTTTGTCCTTAAAAAAGGATAACAAAGATAATCAGCTGAATGGGAAATGCCAAATAATTGAATTCGCAACTGTAAACTTGGGTTTTTACCAGTTAAAGACAAAATACCAAAGCAACATATTGCATTTTTTTAACCAGTATCTGATTTCAATTACTCAATCAGTTCTGTAAGCAACTTATTTCTACTTTAATGACTCCATTTAATAACCGGTTATGTGTAACCTCTATTTTTATCAAATAGAATTTGCCACTACTTTTTTCTTTGTATAAATGAATATTTTAATCCAATGGTTACTTCAGTTGAATACAATTTCATTTCTCCCTCACCTACCCCGGCTAAAGGCAGGGCGATAGCAGGCGATACAAGAATTGCAAAATGTTTAGATAGTTTTTTTTCAAGCCCGGCAGATAGTCTTACAACAGAAAACAAATGTTTATTACCGGAATAATATACGTCAGCCTTATAAGGCGTACCATACCTGTCATAATAAAAATTATAATCTTCCTTTTTCATAATATAAGAAGACAACCCTACTGAAGCAAAGATATTTAATTTCTTACCCGGCATAAAATCATAACGAATGGTAAGCGGTATTTCATACACCCTGCAATTGGCCTCTACTTTATTAATATTCACGATATTCCAATACGAACCCGGTTTTGTTTTATAATCAGATCCTGCTGCTACATATTTTTTATTACTCATAAAGAACCCGGTTTGCACACTTAGCTTTTTTGTAACCTGATAACCAAAAGCCAGTCCGGCTCTCAGTGTTATTTTATCTGCCGAAAACAACTTTACGCCACTACCTTCCATACCGGCAGTAGCGATCACATAAAACCGATACACTTTATCTTTAAATCTTTGCTCTGGTGAGGGCTTTTTTATTATACTGTCAATTATTTTTTCAATTTCTTTTTCATTTGCTTTGTCTGCAGTCACTTTTATTACGATTACTTCTTCCTGTTTTGCAGAATCAATAACCTCATTTTCAACCGCTATAGTATTTTGTGATATGGATAATGCATCAGTCTGCACATCATCAGTTGTCATTTGGGCGGCCCTGATTTTTGCCCTGATTTTTACACGGGATTTTCCAAATAAACTCTTTTTCTGCGACAGCAGGTTTACTGATTCCGGATTTTTTTTATCGGACTGTATTACAAAGGACTTACTGTTTTTTACAACACCAGATGTATTGCTGATCTTATCTTTTGTAGCTTGGTTAGCCTGATCAATCTGTTCGGCATTAATGACATCAGCCAAACCAATAGTTTTATTCAGGTTGTCAACAGGCTTACTAGTAGCTGTAGCAGCGACCGCCTGATTATTTTTTTGGTCTGTTATTTCATTTTTAGCAACTGAATCATTTAAAATAAAATAACTTAAAATACCAGCTCCAATTAAAAAAGGTAAAAGCCACCATAGCCAAAAAGCAAAAGGCCTTTTGCGGTCTTTATCCTTATCAAGCAAGGACTCCATCTGCTTCCATGCGGCTTCATCAAAAGCCGGTTCATAGGCTTCCGCAGCATTTTTGATGATTTGCTCAATATCCTTAAATGGCTTTTTGTTCATAATAATTTACATCTGCTTCCTGCAGCATTTTTTTAATATTCATTCTGGCTTTAGACAGGTTGGATTTTGAAGTGCCTACCGATATATTTAACTGTTTCGCAATCTCTTCATGTTTAAACCCGTCAATAACAAACAGGTTAAAAACGGCCCTGTAAACAGGTGACAACCGTTGAACAACGGCAATAATTTCTTTGTAAGTCATCCGGTCAATAGATGTTTCAGTTTCATCAGCTATATTAAAATGATTATCGAAAATTTCAGCAACAAGAAAGTGTTGATTATTTTTTCGTAATCGATCAATAGCCGTGTTGATCATGATCCGTTTCATCCAGCCTTTAAGCGAGGCTTCTATATCAGCGTAATGAGGGTTAAAAGTGGCAAGTGCCCGGAATATTTTTAAAAAACCATCATTTGTTATTTCAGCAGCATCGTCCGGATTGGTACAATATCGCATACAAATACCCATTGAGTAGCCATAATATAATTGATAAAATAATTTTTGGCTATCCCTTTCTGCTTTTACACAACCCTGGATAATATGTAACAGATCTGGTCTGTCTGACAAAA
>CANKNL010000007.1 GCA_947483345.1 Chitinophagaceae bacterium
CATCTCCGCATCTCCCTCCTTACCTGCACACCCGGCGAAGAACTCTATTCCACTTTTGGGCATAGTGCTTTCCGGATTATTGACAGCAGCAAAGCGATTAATGATGAATGGCAGGATGTGGTTTACAATTACGGCACTTTTAATTTTGATGATGATGGCTTTTATTTAAAGTTTGTGCAGGGTAAATTGCTGTATTATGTATTAGCTACCCGCTTTCAGGATTTTAAATATGATTACCAATCAACAAACCGAGGTATTACCGAGCAGGTCTTCATTTTAACCCCAGCAGAAAAAATAGCCATTCAGCAGTTTTTAAACAACAATTTAAAAGAAGAAAATAAATACTATAAATACGATTTCTTTTTTGATAACTGTACAACCAGGCTCAGAGATATTTTAAAAAAATACAGCGACTCTTCTTTTACACAAAAAGCGGTAATGCCGGTGGGCAGCAGGTTCCGGCAGGCCATACACCAGTATCTGGATAGAAACCATAAAGACTGGAGCAAATTGGGTATTGATATTTTATTGGGCCAGCCCTGCGATGGGGTAATGACAGCAGAATACATGCAGTTTCTGCCCGACAACCTGATGAAAAGCTTAGATAACAATAAACGGCCGGTTGTTTTATCTGCACAAAATTTATACCCTATAACAGATGCTAAAGCTAAGGGGATAGCCTGCAGTCCGTTTACCGTTTTTTCGTTGCTACTGATTTTTATTATTTCAATTGGCTTTATAAAAAATAAATTTGTATTGGGATTTCTACAAGGATTCGATGGCCTGTTTTTCTTTCTTACCGGCATCCTGGGCATCATTTTAATATTTATGTGGGTGGGTACAGACCACAGCATGACGAAAAATAATTATAATTTAATCTGGGCCTGGCCCACGCATACCCTTATGGCATTTTTTGTAAACAGCAAAAAAAAATGGGTGCAGCACTATTTTAAATTCACGGCTGTGGGTTTAATGGGGGTTTTAATTGGCTGGTTCTTTTTACCGCAACAAATGAACAATGGATTATTGCCAATTATTATTTTGCTGATTTACCGGAGTGTGAAAAAATCTTTACCCGATAATGACATGCATTAGCTTGTTTTTTTGCATTAAATTCAAGTTTAAAAATTTGTGAAATCAAATACCATATCATATCAATCCTCTAAAATCTTCTACCGTAGCATTGGTAAAGGCAAGCCGGTTATTTTAATTCATGGCTTTGCCGAAGATGGCGATATCTGGAAAAACCAGATTGCTTTTTTAAAAGATCATTTCTATTTAATTATTCCCGATCTCCCCGGCAGCGGCAAATCAGAAATAATAAAAGACATGAGCATAGAAGGTATGGCTGATGTGATAAAAGCTATTTTGAGTTGTGAGCTCCTTAAGTCACCCCCGAATTTATCCCGTTCTAATCGGGATGGCTTAGAGGAATTTTCGCTGGTTGGTCATAGTATGGGTGGTTATATTTCACTAGCCCTTGCAGAAAAATATCCCGACCAATTATCTTCGTTGGCGTTAGTTCATTCTTCGGCATTTGCAGATAGTGAAGAAAAGAAAGCCAACCGGTTAAAATCCATTGAATTTATAAAAAAGAATGGCGCCTATGAGTTTTTAAGAGCCGTTATTATTGATCTGTTTTCCGAAACCTGGTCCTCAAACAACAACAAACAGGTTGAACAACAGGTTGAAAAAAGCCGTTCATTTACTAACGAAGCGGTTATTCAATATTACCAGGCCCTCATTAGCCGACCAGACAGAACACTTATTTTAAAAACGGCTTCTTATCCTGTTATATTTATTATCGGCGAGCATGATAAGGCCGTGCCTTTTGATCAGAGTATGCAGCAATGCTATTTACCACAAATAGCCCATATACATATTTTACGCCATAGTGCTCATATGGGTATGTTGGAAGAGGCTGAAAAAGTAAATCATGCCCTTTTACAATTAAAATGATAGCTTTTCTCTTAGGCTCATTCTTAAAGGCAGCGTTTTTACCTATTTTTAGGTCTAATTATTGCTTTAAATTATAACATGAAGAGATTTCTTTTTTCCGTTTTTTTGATTTTTCTATTTTCAAATACTTTTGCAAAGCATATTTCAGGAGGAGAGATGTCATATATTTATTTAGGCCCGGGCACATTACCCGGCACTTTAAAATACCAGATAATCCTAAAACTTTACAGAGATTGCAATGCTCCCGACGGATCGGCCCAATTAGATCCTACTGCTGTATTTACCGTTTTTAATTCCCAAACCTTTACACAGGTTCAAAATATAACAGACATAGAAGGGTCCCTTACTGGGCTTGTTCGAAAAATTCCGGATAACCCTTGTATAGATGACTGGATTGAGCTGGCCGTTTGTTTTGAATTTAAAACGTATACAACTATCATCGATAACTTGCCTGTAAATGCTTATGGTTATACGGTTGCTTACCAAAGGTGTTGTAGAATAGATGGTATGCAAAACATAAACTCGGGTAGTGTAGGATCTACTTATTTTGCGTCAATTCCCGGCAACCTTAATCCTGGTGCGCAAACAAATACAAGCCCTGTTTTTTTGCCAAATGATGCTGTTCTGATTTGTTCTGGTCGACAAATAAATTTTGATTTTCATGCTACAGATGCTGATGGAGATATTTTAGTTTATCAGTTTTACAATGCTTTTTCTGGTGGCAGTTCTACTAATGTAGCGCCCAATCCTGCCGGCACCCCACCATATCAGCCTGTGTCATATATAAATGGATATAGTTTTACGCAACCCCTGGGATCAACAGTAACAATTAACAGTAACACTGGTTTAATCAGCGGTATCGCACCCTATTTAGGACCTTTTGCCAATGAAATTTTTGCAATCACCGTTTTGGTTAGTGAATATAGAGGAGGTATTAAAATTGCTGAGCATTTTAAAGATCTGCAAATAAGGGTTGTAGACTGTCAGGTCACCACAGCTTTACTTAACCCAAGGGCAACCAATTGTACCAGCCTTACCGTTAATTTTCAAAACGATGCAAACAACAATCCTGAACCAACTTATTTTTGGGATTTTGGCGATCCGCTATCCGGTGCAAATAACACGTCTAATTTACCAACCCCATCTCATACCTTCACTAGTGCCGGCTCTTATAATGTAAAGCTGGTTTTAAACCAGGGTATACTATGTGGTGATTCTACAACTACAACAATCAAGGTCTTTCCGGGTTTCAATCCCGACTTTACAGTATCAGGGCAATGTAAAAACACCCCAATCCAGTTTACAGATATTACAACGGCCACGTATGGTGTAATAAACAATTGGAAATGGGATTTTGGTGAAATCGGCTCGCCAACAAATACCTCTACATTAAGAAATCCAACGCATAGCTATGCGGCAGCTAACAGTTATGATGTACAATTTATTGTTTCTACCAGTGTTGGTTGTATAGATACGGTTCTTAAAAAAATCGATATCCTGGATCAACCGCTGATAACTGCCCCAAACGATACTTTAATTTGTATTATTGATACGCTACAATTGAATGCAACCGGTACAGGGTCGTTTTTATGGAGTCCCAATTACATGATCAGTAATATAAACATCCCTAACCCATTGGTTAGTCCTGATATAACCACTACCTATTATGTTACCCTTGCAGATGCCTTTGGTTGTTCTGCAACAGATTCGGTTAAAGTAAATGTGAAAAATTTTGTTACTCAGTTTGCGGGTGCGGATACCAGTATTTGTAAAAATGATGCGGTGCTTTTACAACTGAATAGTGATGCTTTGCATTTTTTGTGGACAGAAATTCCTGCTGGAGGCAATACTTTAAATAATCCTACACTTAAAAATCCTACGGCAAGGCCATTGGTAAGCACCACCTACCATGTGGTTGGCAATATTGGCAAATGCATAGCTCAGGATGACATCACTATTACCCCAATTCCTTATCCGGCGGCCAATGCAGGCGCCGATAATACCATTTGCTTTGGTAACTCTGCCCAACTGAATGCATCAGGTGGCAGCATTTATTCCTGGAGTCCTTCAGCTTTTTTATCGGCTACCAATATTCCCAATCCGGTTTCGGTAAAGCCAACCGACAATGTTCGGTACATTGTTACGGTACGTGATGTTTTAGGTTGTCCAAAGCCTGTAAAAGATACTGTATTTGTTTTTGTAGCAAAAATAAAAGCCAATGCCGGGCCAAGAGATACATCGGTTGTACTTGATCAGCCGCTGCAGTTAAATGCATCAGGCAGCGTTAATTATTCCTGGACTCCAATTACCTGGCTTAATAATCCTTCTATCAGCAATCCCATTGCCTTACCGCGAAATGATATTGAATATATTGTAAGGGTGAGCAATAATTTTGGTTGTTTTGATTTTGACAGTATACGTGTGCATGTATTTAAAATTAAACCTGATCTGCTTGTACCCAATGCTTTTACGCCTAATGGCGATTTAAATAATGATATTTTTAAACCCATTCCAATTGGGATGAAATCGGTGGATATTTTTCAGGTATTTAACCGCTGGGGACAAATGTTATACTCGGGCACCGGTAATGGCGCAGGTTGGGATGGCAAATTTGGAGGTAAAAAACAGGAAGCTGCAACCTATATCTGGTATGCCGAAGGGGTTGATTATTTGAATAATAAGCTAAAAAGAAAAGGCAGTGTAATACTGATCAGGTAATACTTTTAAAGAGTATGTCAACAAGTATAAACGCCGTCTTCTTTGTAAAGACGGCGTTTTTCCTTAGTTTTAAACTTTCCCAATACAGCAATTACCTTGATTATGAAGAAAATTTTATTTTTCTCCCTGTTTATTTTTTTAATTTCTGATGCCCTGGCATCGCACATTTCGGGTGGAGAAATGTCATATATCTATCTTGGCCCGGGAACAGCCCCCGGCACTTTAAAATACCAGGTTACGCTTAAAATGTATAAGGATTGTAATGCATCAGGCACACCTTTAGATGCCACTGTTTTATTCAGTGTTTACAATACGGCCTCATCTATATTATTTTTAAATATCACCAATATACCAGGCTCAGCTGTTCTAACTATTCAAAAGTCTCCGATAGACCCTTGCATTGATGATAATATTGAAACCCTGGTTTGTTTTGAATACAGAACCTATACAACGATCATAGATAATTTGCCGATAACGCCCGATGGCTATACCATTGCATTTCAAAGATGTTGCCGGGTAGCTGGTATGGAAAATATTTTGTCGACTGATATTGGTTCTACTTTTTTTACGATCATTCCCGGCAATGCCACTTTGGGTGCCGAAACCAATACCAGCCCTGTTTTTAAAACAAAAGATACGGTATTGATCTGCTCACAAAGGCCATTTAATTTTGATTTCAGTGCTTCTGAGGCTGATGGAGATTCACTGGTTTATTCTTTTTATAATGCCTTTTCGGGAGGTAGCACCGGTACGGTGATCCCAAATCCAGCGACCCCTCCTCCCTATACTTCTGTATCCTATATTAACAGTTATACCAGTGTAACGCCATTAGGGCCTTTGGTTACCATAAATTCAACTACAGGCTTAATAAGTGGTACAGCGCCCAACGTAGGGGTTTTAGGCAATAAGATATTTGCCATTACAGTTTTGATTCAGGAATACAGAGGCGGCAGAAGAATTGCCCAGCATTTTAAAGATCTGCAGATAAGAATTGTAGATTGTCAGATTCCAACTGCCAATCTCGACCCTGTATTTACAACCTGTTCGGGATACAATGTTACTTTTTCTAATAATGCGCCTAATAATCCCGTACCTACATTTTTTTGGGATTTTGGAGATCCCTTAAGTGGTCCACTCAATACATCTACCCAACAAAGTCCTACACACCTATTCTCAGACACCGGCGCTTTTGTAGTTAAATTAGTTTTAAACCAAGGTATGCAATGTGGTGATTCTACTACCATGTTAGTTAGGGTTTATCCCGAATTTTACCCCGGCTTTACTTCAGCGCCGCTTTGTGTAAATACCCCTGTTCAATTTACAGACACTACCTATTTCCGATTTGGCACTATGGTGGCCTGGCGTTGGGATTTTGGTGATATGGCAACCCTGGCCGATACCAGTCATTTACAAAATCCGGTTTATACTTTTCCTTCGGCTGGGACGTATACCGTTGAACTTACAGTTACTAACGATAAGGGATGTTCGTCAATTTATACAAGAAACATAAATATTGTTGACAATCCCCTGCTGACTTTATTAAGTGCCGATTCCAGTTATTGCGGGCTCGACAGTTTACAGCTAAATGCCTCCGGAACAGGAAATTTTAGCTGGACACCGGCTACCAATATTACCGGCGCCAATACGGCAACACCATCGGTTTATCCAGCTGTACCCACCAGGTATAAAGTAACCTTAACCAATGCCTCGGGTTGTTTTAAATCGGACTCGGTTTTGGTTACACCTAAATTTGATTTAACCAATTCCATTACCGCCAGTGCGCTAAATATTTGTGAAGAAGATACATTGCAACTGTCGGGCAACAGTAATAAAACCAATAATATAATCTGGCAATGGATGCCGGGCGGAAGTGTGGCAACACCAGGCACACAAAACACATTGGCTTATCCATCTGTAACAACAAATTATACGTTAACAACAACCTGGGGTACACATTGTGTAACTACGGCCAGTAAAAATATTATTGTAAAGCCTTTAGCCATCCCTAATGCCGGGCTGGATGCCGCCTTGTGTAATGGACAAGCCTCCATACAATTAAATGCCAGTGGTGGCAATACCTATCAATGGACGCCCTCGACCGGTTTAAGCAATCCCAATATTGCCAACCCCATTGCTTCGCCTGCTTCCACAGTAACCTATACAGTTGCTGTAGCGGTTAACGGTTGCAGTAAAACAAGAATAGACAGCATGGTACTTACAGTAAGAACCTTGCCGGCCATCAACACAACCAATGACACGTTAATCTGTATCATTGATACTTTACAATTAAATACAAGTGGTACAGGTAATTTTGTTTGGTCACCAAATTATATGATCAGCAATATTAACACCGCCAACCCATTGGTTAGCCCGGATGTATCCACTACATACCATGTACGTTTAACAGATAGTTTTGGCTGTTTCCGTGATGATTCTGTTTTGGTTGATGTGCGCACTTCGGTATCGTTGAATGCCGGCTCAGACAGTACTATTTGCCAAACAGATGGCTTCTTTTTAAATCCTGTAAGTGATGCCTTGTATTATCAATGGACGCCTGCCACTTACCTTAATGCTGATAATATTAAAAACCCTTTTGCCATACCATTAAGCAGCATCACCTATCATCTGGTGGGCAGCATAGGCAAATGCAGCAATCAGGATGATATTACCATTACCGTTGTTCCCTATCCCCTTGCCGATGCAGGAGCCGATAAAACAATTTGCTCTGGATTTTCAACACAGTTAAATGCCAGTGGTGGCAGCAATTATGCCTGGAGTCCGGCCACTTTTTTATCCAACAGATTAATAGCAAGCCCTGCTGTATTAAATCCAACAGCCAATATCCAATACATCGTTACTGTAAGAGATAACCTGGGTTGCCCCAAGCCGGTAAAAGATACGATTTGGGTGTATGTGGCCAAGCCTGTAATTGCCGATGCCGGGCCACGTGACACGACTGCCGTACTTGATGAACCGCTCCATTTACATGCAACCGGCGGCGATAGTTATTCTTGGAATCCGATTATCTGGCTTAATGATCCATTAAGCCAAAATCCCATTGCATTACCCCAGGATGATATTCGTTATACCGTTACTGCTACAACAGCACAAGGTTGTATTGGCACCGATTTCATTAATGTGAAATTATACAAGGTAGATCCCGATCTGTATGTTCCAAAAGCATTTACACCTAACGGAGATACTAAAAACGAAATTTTAAAGCCCATACTACTGGGTATGCGTGAGCTTCATTTTTTCAGGGTATACAACCGTAATGGCCAGCTCATTTATTCAACTACTTTAAAAAATGAGGGTTGGGATGGCCGCTTTAAAGGCAAGGCGCAGGAAGCCGGTACTTATGTTTGGATGGCAGAAGGCATTAATTACAGAGGAGAGCTAAGACAGAAAAAAGGAACCAGTATATTAATTCGGTAACAGGCTTCAGTGAGTAGTTCTAAAAAAGCTTCAGAAAAAAAACTGAAGCTTTTTTATTTGCTTATCATCCATTACTTTGCAGCTATGAATAAAATCATTTTAATTACAGGCGCCACATCTGGTATAGGAAGAGCCTGTGCATTTAAATTTGCTGCTGCAAAATACAATGTCATTATCACGGGCAGGCGACAGGAAAGACTACTGGAATTACAAGCTAAACTGGAAGCCGAATTTGGTATTGCTGTATTGCCTTTATGTTTTGATGTACAAGACAGAGAAGCCGTTACTGCTGTATTAACAAATTTACCTGAACAATGGCAAAAAATCAATATCCTCATTAATAATGCAGGATTGGCATTAGGCAGAGATAGTTTTGAGGAGGCTGATCTGGATGACTGGGATACCATGCTAAACAGTAATGTACACGGTTTATTATATGTTAGTAAGGCCATCATACCGTTCATGTTGGCTCAAAAAAAAGGGCATATCATAAATATGGGTTCTGTTGCAGGTAAAGAAGTATATGAAAAAGGCAATGTGTATTGTGCCAGCAAGTTTGCAGTTGATGCCATTACAAAAGCGATGCGTATAGATCTTCTGAAAAATAATATAAAGGTTACCGGCATTCATCCCGGAGCTGTTGAGACGGAATTTTCTTTGGTAAGATTTAAAGGTGATGAAGCAACGGCCAACTCAGCCTATCTGGGCTATAAGGCTTTAACCGCAAATGACATTGCAGATACAATTTTTTACTGTACAAATTTACCGGACCATGTTTGTATAAATGACCTGGTCATCACCAGCACACAGCAGGCAGGTACCTATTATTTTCATAAAAACGGGTAATTTTCACAAACCCACTGTAAAAAAGCAGGAACTTTAATTTTGGTACAATAATTGTGTATGTTTAACGTTATCAATTAGATAAATGTTTTATACAATTATTTATTTGCATATTTCATTTATAGAAGCGCATTCAATAGTCCATTATCCTTTTTGATTTCTTAACAGATGAAAAACCGTTTACTTTTTTCCTGCATTTTAGGGTTAATGCTCTTTGGATCAAATTCTGATGCACAAAATGTTATACGGCAGCAGCCCTGCACATCTCCCGAAATACTAAAGCAAGCCGACAGCATAAAGTCAATTTTGGCAAAACAGGGATTTTTAGTAATCAAAGAGGCTTCCATGCAAATGGTTAGTGAATATGAGATGCCGGTTATTGTTCCCTTAACCGAAGGGAGTTGGTATCAGTTTGTTTTCATTGGTGATATGAGTTCAAAATTATATGAAGTACGGATGTACGACTGGAATGAAAAGCAGGTAGTTTATCAGAAAAAATATTGGGGTGATGTGGATGGTAATGTGATCAGCTATTCTTACATACCTCAGTTTACAGAGTTTCATATGATCAAACCTGTTCAGGTTAATAAAAAGAAAAAAGATATCTGCGGCTATGTGATGCTGCTTAAAAAAGTAAAATAAAACCAGTGCTTGGTTAAAAAAGGTCCCCCGAGAAATCGGGGGACTTAATTTTAAAAACATCTCGTTGTCTTTATCTAAAAGAGGCTGAAGAAAATTAAATGATTCTTTACATAAGAATGATTCAAACTAAATATCCCTGCCTGCCCAAACTAAATACCTTTTCTTTTTATAAACTTATTGCGTCAGTGAAATTCTAACCTGCAACCCTGCCCTTGTATTTACAATAGGTGCACTGGAGGATATATAAGGGTTAATTCTGCGCTGATCGAAATACAATTTAATGTTGATCCTGTTATTGATAAAATAATCCACTGAAGGAGAAATGGTAATATCCCTGCTGCCACCGGTTGCAAAATTATTATCCTGGTCTAAGCGGCTGTTGGCTGTTACATTGTCCCTGATTCTGAAATCCAATTGAAAGTTGATCTCATTGTCTAATTTTTTACCTCCATCCTTACTTAAAAATTTAGGTAATTTTATACCTGCCAATAATTTCATTCCGCGTTTACGGTATCCCGCACCAATAACAAATTCAGTACTGCGTACCTCACTTAACTGATAGTCGATTAAACTCAGGCTTAGTTGCCTTGTTTTTGAATATTCAAATTTGGCCTGTAATTGATTTGTGAACTGCATATTGATTCCCAGCAAGGGTGAAAATTGTTCGCCAATACTGATATTTGGTAATAGGAAGTATGGCACATAATTTTTTGAAATGGTATCATAAAAAGAGGGATATCCAAACCTTGATACATCCTGATACAACAATGCAGATGTAAATCCATTCATACTGAGGTTACCGGTGTAACCATGTGAAACGGCGAAGTTGGTAAATATTTTATCTAAGCCTTTTATCTTGCTTAATCCGTTGTAATCGAGCTTCCAATTCAATTTTGGTTTAATACCCCGGAAAGGATTAGACTTGATATTTGGATTATTTTGTCGGATCAGTGAAACCGAATTTGGGCTTTCGCCAGTGTAGGCGGCTATAAATGCAGGAATCAGTACATCGATGGCATATTTACCGTATCCGTAATAATACCCGTCTGCTCCCACAGGTTGACCTACATTGTATGGATTAGCCTTACCCAATCGCTCAGATAAGATCAGCCTGTAATCCTGGAATTTTCTAAAGGTTTCAGAAACACGGTTTGGGTCAAATTTACCAAACAGTGTTTTAAACGCTATATAAGAAATATCAAAACCACCACCTGCATAAGGATTAAGGTGTTTAAAGCTACGGTTAGTTCCGCCGCTGGTATCTATGAACCTGTAGGTTTCGGTGTAATTTTTATTAAATGTTTTACTCAGGTTTAATGTAATGGTTAAATCACGAATGGGTTCCAGTTGAGCAGAGAATGTAATTCGCTGATCAAATCCCTGCATGAAAATAGAATTAAAAGTGGTATCCTGTGTAATCAATCCTTTTCGGGCGGCAGCATTCATCCAGGCTGTATCTGGTTGCCTGCCCAATATAAAATCAACACCTGGTGCCATACTTTTCCAGTTTTGTCCAACTATTTTGGTACTGTCGTTATAGCCCGGTAAACGGGTATGTGCATTTTCTGAAATGGAGAAGCTGGCTTGTTTTAAGCTGGTTGCCAGTTTTCCAAAAAACTGCAACCCGGTACTTACATAAGGCATGGCAGATTGATCAAATTTCCTCCGGTTCTTAACTACTTTTCTACCACTCTTTTTAATGATTGTGTCTTTATATTTTGTAATTCTGGCTCTCCATTTTTCCTGATCGGCTTTATTGCTTGGCACTTCCAGTTGCCTTAGCCATTTTGATTTTTGGTACAACCGGTTAAAGTCGAACTGTGCCGTAGCCTCACTTTGCTGGCCATTCTCAATAATATTACCCAGTTCTACCGCCAAGCGTGATGCCCCAATCCAGTTATAAGTGGCCTGGTAACGCACATTTACAGTTGTCCAGTCGAGCAAGGGGAATTTAGCCGTTGGTAAAGTATAGGTAAAATTAGCCGAGTGGCTATAAGTTGTATTGCGGCCACCTTTTAATAAATTTTTCCATACCGTATCTTTTTTAGCTTCAGTATTCAATCGCCCTTCCGGTTCATCAATTCTGGAATTATTAACGGCTGTAAAATCAAAGTTTATACTCTTTGTTAAATTCCAGCGAAAGATATAATTCCGTTGAAAAGTATAATACTTATCATAGGTTTCGGGGATCTTGTATTTTGATGTGCCAATGCTGCGGGGCCTGATGGCTCCAAACTGACGGTTTACATCTGCCCTAAAGCTTAACTGGGATGGGATTAAATTAAAATTGAAATCTTTTATCAGATCAAACCAATTTGTTTTAGATTTTCTAAAGAATTTTAATTTTTTAAAGGGCTCAATATATTTGGGTTGTGGTGCAAAATTATAACCAAGCCCATAGCGATGCCTGGTTATCTGGTTACTCTCAATTAATGGAGAATGACTTTTTATTTTGAGATAAGAATAACTGATATCAAAATTAGAAATGTCGTAAATTTTTGGAGACTTTGTACTGGTTCTGTTTTTACGCACATTGGTAAAATTTACCGTTGTTGTTGATGTAAAGTCAATGGCACTATTTTTAATTGAATCTTTTGCAGCACCTGAGGCGTCCTTCAATTTGTCCTTTAATTTTATATCCATATCATAGGGATCGTACTCAGGCGTACTTACAGATTGCTGATAGCTGGCAAATACGGGGATAGATAAAGCTGCTTTTTTGGGCAAGATTTTACCCAGCTCCAAATTTGTGGATATATCAAACTGATTAAAATTATCTCTGAATCGATCATTTACCCTTTGTTCCAATGTACCAAAACCACTGCTATGTATGTTACCCGAAATTGAAATGGTACCCAAATCGGCAAGGTTTACATCAATCCTTCCCAAAGCTGCCCAACCACCTTGTTCATCAATGGATGAGAGACGAAGTTCATTTACCCATACTTCACCACAGGCAGTACCAGGCGCATTGGTATTTTCAACTCCAATTAAAATGCCTCTTATTTCTGCCAGATTAGGATTGCCCAATACAGAAAACAGGTGGCCATTTTTTTGTAACTGCCGGTATATCACGGAAGGGGATGCCCCAAAATCGTTATTCCTTGCCTGTTTTAATTTCACCAGCGTTTGCAAATCCACTTCCAGTGAATTACCTGGTATCCACAGGGTGTCATTGTATTGTTTTGAATTGGGATCGAATGTAGCACCAGCAGTTAAGGGTGTTAAATTCAACGGTATCCTGATCTCATAAAAATTATTTACAAAGTCGGTACCCATTCTAAATACGGCTGTAAGATCTTTATCAGCCAGAGCAGGGCCGGTTTGTTTTTTTTCTGCATGAATATACATTTGCATCTTACGGAATTGGCGTAAGTCTCTGTTGGCAAATGTTTGCTGCACAGCCCTGGCGTCGTTCTTAGCCAGATCACAAAACTGCAGACTTAAAGACTGTTCATTTTGTAACAGGTTTACGCCGTTGTTACTTAAAGTTTGAACCCTTTCGATTTCTGTAGGCGTACGATAAGGCAATGGTGTACGCTTATCATTTTCCTCAATATTAACGGCCCCTTGATTGAAGGTTGTTGCACTGTTAGAAGGTAATTGTGTATATATTCCAGACGTATCAATTTTATAATTGAATTTGCGCCAAACGTTTCTGGTAAACTGCAACTCCCCAAAACGCATCACCACACTATCCTGAAAATCAGTCATGAACATGCGAATAAAACGAATAGATTTAAAATCGGGAATATTCCCAATCTTACGGTCGTATTGTCCTATTGGTATGCGAAACTGGTACCAGATTTCATTACGGGAACTGCCATTGGCCAGGTTTACAAGTGCCGTTTTTTTATCTACAATAAAATTAGTTCCAATAGCCATTTCGGGCTGATTAGGAGGTTTTATATCAACTATATACTGAAAGTATTCTTCGGTTTGATTTAAGGTATTATCACGATTAAGGTCTTCCGCATCAGGATATAAGGTTGCTGCAGAAGAATAGGTAGATCCTGTACTTGCAACAGGTGAATTACCCTCGGGATTGTTGAATCTTTTATACCTACCCAAAATACCCAATCCCTGTTGATCCAGATCATCACCGCGGTAATAATGATAATTATCATTTGCCGGATCTAATAAGGCCTGTTGATAAATGGCTGACCCTATTCCGAAGTTGGCAGCCAGCTGGCTTAAATAAGTTGCTCTTTTTGCTACTTCAGCAGTATCATCCAACCCATCAAAACCAAGATCCTGATATTTTCTATCATTGGGATCATTGCTAAATGCATTGGTTACCTGCACCGGATTAACAGGCACCCTACCCCAGTTAGAATTGTCGACCGGTGATGGTGCATTTGGCGTGGGTAAGCCATTTTCATAAAAACGTTTACCATCTTTTAGAATATCTTCAGAAATATTACCCAGGTTAAAATACAATTTACCACCTGTGGAGCTACTGGCATTTGGTGTTCTTGGCGCATAATCAATAAATGGATCCTGCAACCAAAATTCTATAAACTCAATATTGGCAGTTTCAAAATCGGGTTGATCAATATTACGCATTAAACCACCCCAGCGTTTTTTTGGATTTAAAAGCATCCCGTTTGCAGCTACACTACCCAAACTGTTGTCGAAATTATATTGACCTCTATCAGAAGGGAAATAAGCCAGATCAAATGTAGTGAGTAAACTTTCGCCAAAGCCGGTTGTTCTTTGTGGAAAAATTTCTCGTTGATATACCTGTCTAACCCTTGGATCACTTAATTCCACACGGTCGTTTGAAAATGGATTATTAGACCCCTTATATTGTTGTAAAGTGGGCTCTATCTGATACCAGGCAATCTTAGCCCTGTTTTTTCCATACCCAATATCATCGTTTAATTGAGCCTCCGGGAAAATAATATTACCTGCCCGGTCTGTAGCCTTAAATGGTGCAGATGCCAATGCCCAGCTGATTGGTGGAAAGCGCAGGTCATATCCCGACTGCGTGCCATCAAAATCATCAATATTAATTATCCCTTTTGAGCCCCTTCCTATTTGTGGTGCATGGCCTGGTTTTAAATATGCGCCTTCGGCAAAAACATTAATTGTAGATGGGGCTGTTGTTTTATAAAAAGGAAGTTTATCTAAAAGCTTAGTCAGCCGTGGAATATCTTTTTTATAATTTACATCAAGTCCGTACATTGAATTTCGGATGGGTTCATTGGTGCCTCCCGAATTATTATTATCGTAACTGACTTTACTAAAGAATGGTCTTTCGCTTAAACGAACAATTGTACCTCCAATAGATAACTGTTCTTTCACTGTATTTTTAGCCATATAATCCCATCGCAGGGCCATATAACTTCTTTGTTGCAATCCAAATGAAGCATTGTTTTCGTAATTCACCTGAACAGGAATACCCGAATTGATGATGGCCGAGTTGGTAATTTTAATGGTTCCCAAATCATAATTAATATCATAATCTATGCCTTCTATTAATATTCTGCCACCGGCAGATACACTGACAGAGCCACGGGGAATATTATAACCAATACTGATATCGGCCGACCCTGATATTTTTGCTGAGCCTTTTAATACAAAGCGGTTAAGATTGGGGAACTGCTGTGCCACAGCTTTTATCGAATCATATAAGGCATAGTACAAGCTGTCTTTTATGGCCGGCAGTGCAGGGTTGGTATAAATGCCTGCTGCCAGATCGCGCCCAAAAGGCTCTAGTACAGGGAACATAACCCGGCTGAATTGCGAGTATACGGTAAAGCCTTCAACATAATCAAATACCCCATCGGGTTGTGGATCCAGCTGATTATTTAACCTGTCGAGATTAATGAGAGAAATGATTGGAGAACCCTGATTCTTATCTCCAAAAGGAACATAGCGTTTCCATCCCAAACCGGGCTCCTGATACAGCACATCCAATTTAAAATCGGCAGGTGTGAGAGTACCATACCCTATCGCATAAACGTTCTTCATCATCAAATCCCATATGGGTAATACGGGCCGCTGCGATGTGGCTTTTAATAATTTCAAAAATAATATGCGTTGTGTGGCTTGCGTACTGTCGGGTGGCAGGTCCTGAGAAAACTCGCCCACTTGAAATATTTTTCCGTTAAACGAATATTGATAAGCTACGGCTAGAACTTCGTCGGTTTGAAGGGGTTGACTTAATGAAATAAACCCAACCTGGCGGTTAAAGAAATATTGTGTTGAATCGAGTTTTCGTGCAAACGTTTTTTCAAAATCCTGTACAGGTTGTAAACCCAAAGCAATTAAATTATTAAAAATGGTAGATGGGTTTCTGTTTCCGGGGTTTGAAATAATGTTGGAATACAAAGTTGTTGACCCATTTGTTGGTATACCCGAAGGAGAGACGCCCGTTTCACCCAGATCTGCCAAACCCACCACATCTCTAGTTTCGGTAGTTGTTCCATTTCGGTTGGTAACCCATACTTCCATTCTTAAGATCTGTATGGGTGCAGTAATGGCCGGTAATTTAGACATTACCTTATTATAATTTTGTTTAAAATACTGTGCCAGCAGGAAATGCCTGTTTTCTTCGTATTCATCAGCCTTCAATTCAAATAGCTGAGAAGCGGTACCACCGGCGAGGTTAGCAGACTGACGTTGTGATTTTTGATTGGCTATAACACCTGTTACAAATAGTTTACCAAACTGAAGTGTGGTTTTAATACCAAATAATTGCTGGGCTCCGGGAATCAGTGTACTGCGTGAAGGGAAGGATACATTACCCAGTTCAAACCGTTTTACAATCTCATCATCCAGCCCTGTATAATCAAGTTTAAGTTGATTATCCTGGCCGAAATTGGCTAAGGTATTATAATTTATAGGAAATTTTAATTTGCCGCCAATATCGGCGTTTACATTGACCTGGGCATTCATATCAAAATCAAAACCACCGTTCTTTCTGGCCCTTTCGGGTAGGGTTGGATTTTTAATATTTTGACCCTGGTAGCCAGCTGTTACATCTACATTACCCTGTGGTGTGATATTTATTTTGCCATTTCCAAACAGCCGATTAAACAAATTATCGTATAAAGATAATTTTGGTTTTACCCTGCCCCTGTTTAAAATGCTCATTAAGTTTGAGCGTTTTTGAAAATAGTCAACTTCAGATTGTCGTCCGCGTATTTGCCAGTATTCTTCAAAGCTATACGTTGTGGTGGTACGGTAATATTTACTGCCTATTTTTTCGTAAACCACATAGCGACGTGTTTTAGGATCATACACTACTGAATCCTTAATATTAGAAGGGCTTTTTAAATCTAGTGTTCTTTTGTTTCCGCTGGAAAAGAAATCACCTCTTCTGTCCTGAATGGGATAATGCAAACTATCGCCATAATTAGGAACAGTTGTATCAGCACCATTTATAAATAAATTGTAATGATAGGGGTTAGCCTTTACAGTATTTGTTTGCAGTGATAATAGCGAACACGCTAATACAACACATCCAATTAAACTTGAAATTTTTATTCTAATAAGCAACATCCGGTAAATCAATTAACGTAGCGTTCTTTTCAAATGGCTTTAAGGGCTTTTTTAATTAAATCTTCTAATTGCGATACAGATGGTTCGACACGGATAATTTTTTGGATGGCATTTTCTGCCTGATTTCTGGAAATGCCTAGCGCAGTCAAAGCATTTAACGCATCCTGTTCCAAACTATTGCCCATGTGAACGGAAAGGTTTGCGTCTAATGCATTTTTCCCCAACTTATCTTTTAATTCCAGAATCAGCCTTTCGGCAGTTTTTTTTCCTATTCCTTTGACACTTTCTAACAGTTTAATGTTGCTTTGTACTATGGCCAAACTTACTTCTTCCGGCCTAAGGGAAGATAACATCATTCTGGCAGTAGCAGCACCAACACCCGAAACACCGGTTAAAAGAATAAACATATCTTTTTCCTGTTTATCAAAAAAACCAAATAAAATATGTGCATCTTCCTTAACCTGCAGGTGGGTAAAAAGTTTACCCTGTTCCAGATTTTGAATATGCGAATATGTATTCAGGCTGATATTCACTTCATAGCCTACCCCATTTATATCAACATAAACCTGTGCCGGGCTTTTATAAGTGAATTTTCCCTGTAAATATGCATACATAATTAATAAATGGTCTTTGGCGAAAATAAGGATTATTTATGAGCTACAATCGTTAAAAAACAACTAAGCTTTTTTCTGTATTTTTACGCATTATTAATATTTTAAAAAAAACCAGTTAAACAGAGAGATTCATGCAAAAAATAAATGCTGCCATTACTGCCGTAGGCGGATACGTACCTGAATACCGTCTTACCAATGCAGAACTGGAAAAGATGGTAGATACCAACGATGAATGGATAAAAAGCCGCACTGGCATATCGGAACGACGAATTTTAAAAGAAGAAGGAAAAGGCAGTAGTGATCTGGCCGTGCCTGCCGTTTTAGAATTATGTAAAAAAAGGGGCATCAGTCCTGAAGAAATTGATTGTTTAATTTGTGCTACAGTTACGCCAGATATGGTTTTTCCGGCTACGGCCAATATCATTTGTGATAAAATTGGTGCCCTAAATGCATTCAGTTTTGATGTGATGGCAGCCTGTTCAGGATTTTTATATGCCCTTACAACCGGAACGGCATTTATAGAAAGTGGCAGGTATAAAAAAGTAGTGATAGTTGGGGTTGATAAGATGAGTAGTATTGTTGATTACAGCGATCGAACCACCTGTATCATTTTTGGAGATGGTGCCGGCGCTGTTTTATTGGAAGCCGTTGATGAAAATATTGGCGTTTTGGATAGTCTATTGAAAAGTGATGGCAGCGGCAGTAAATTCCTGCACATGAAAGCCGGCGGTTCGATAAAACCCTCAACAGTTGAAACGGTTTTGGCAAAAGAACATTTTGTATATCAGGAAGGGCAGGCCGTTTTTAAATTTGCCGTAAAAGGTATGGCTGATGTTAGTTTTGAATTAATGCAACGCAATAATTTAACCGCCGATGATATTGCCTGGCTGGTACCACATCAGGCCAATCTGCGTATTATTGATGCCACGGCAAACCGGATGGGATTACCTAAGGAAAAAGTGATGATTAACATTGAAAAATATGGCAATACTACAGCAGGCACTTTACCCTTATGTTTGTGGGAATGGGAAAAGCGGTTGAAAAAAGGTGATAATATCATATTGGCTGCTTTTGGAGGGGGTTTTACCTGGGGAGCCACCTGGGTGAAGTGGGCGTATAATAGTTAGTGTATTTAAAAATGGCTTTTTTTTGACTAAGTGACCATAAGGCCGCTAAAATGATCATCAACAATTTTAAATTAATGTCATGAAAAAAATAATCCTGCTTTTATTGATTGCATTGTTTGTTGCAGATGCCCAAAGCTATGCCCAGTTCTCCAAATACATCATCCGATTAAAAGATAAAGGAACCAATCCTTTTTCTATCAGTAATCCTTCTGCCTATTTGACTACCCGGTCTATACAGCGAAGAACAAGATATGGCATTGCCATTGATTCTACCGATCTGCCCATTACACCCCGATACATCGACAGTATCCGTTTGGCAGGCACTGTAACGATACTCAATTCTTCAAAATGGTTAAACCAGGTTTTAATTCAAACCTCTGATGCGGCGGCTTTGACTAAAATAAACGGCTTCCCTTTTGTATTAAGTTCAGGCCCACTGGCACCTTTTAATAATATAAAAGATAAACCCGTTAATAAAAAACTGGATGTTGAATTAACTGCAATTACAAATACCGAAACACCCAATATTATTACAGCTGATTATTATAATTACGGTCAGAGTTACGGTCAGGTACACCTGCACAATGGCGAATTTTTACACAACCGGGGATTTAGAGGACAGGGTATGCAGATGGCTGTTTTAGATGCCGGTTTTTTTCATTATTTAACACTGCCTACATTCGACAGTATTCGTAATAATGGCCAGGTATTGGGTACCTGGGATTTTGTAGCCGGTAATGCCAGTGTAGATGAGGACCATACACATGGTATGAACTGCCTAAGTACCATTGCGGCAAATATGCCAAGCGTTTTTATGGGCACTGCACCTAAAACTTCTTTTTATTTATACCGCACCGAAGATGTTAACTCAGAATATCCTGTTGAAGAACAAAACTGGGTTGCAGGCATTGAAAGAGCCGATAGTTTGGGTATTGATATCTCATCCACTTCATTAGGTTATTTTAATTTTGACAATGCCGTTTTCAATTATACCTATGCCAATATGGATGGCAATACTACACTAAGTGCGCGGGGTGCCGACATGGCAGCTAAAAAAGGAATACTCTGTGTTTTCGCTGCTGGTAACGAAGGCAATTCGGCCTGGCATTATCTCATTACACCTTCCGATGCAGACAGTGTAATGGCAGTTGGTGCAGTTAATACGTCGGGAATTATTGGAAGTTTTAGCAGTTACGGTCCCAGTAGCGATGGTCAAATAAAGCCTTCTGTTTCAGCAGTTGGAGTTGGGGCCGTTATTGCCAATCCATCTACGGGTCAGCCAACTTTTGGAAATGGAACTTCTTTTGCCTGCCCAAATATGGCCGGTTTAACCACTTGTTTATGGCAGGCCTTTCCCGAAATTAATAATATGGGCATTATTAATGTAATGCAACAATCTTCTACCAGAGCTACAAATCCCGATACAAGGGTTGGATATGGTATTCCGGATATGAAAAAAGCCTTTGTAAGTTTGATCAAACAATTATATACCCAACAATCGGCCGTAGCTAATTGCGGGGTTACTTTACAGTGGACGGCCAAAACAGATTCGGTAATCAGTATTATGGTTGAAAGAAAATTACCTGCTGATGCTAATTATACTGTCATCAATACCCAAACTTCTACTGGCGCATTTATATCCCGGAATTTTACTTATACAGATGACCTTCGAAGCTTTCCAACAACCGGTGTTAAATATCGTTTTAGAATGACTATAGCTGCCGATACCAGTTTTTATTTAGATTCGATGAGCATTAATTTTACACCAAGACCCAATTTGGGTGCAGATAAATCTGTAAATGCCTGCAGTGGCAATGCGGTTAATTTAACTACCCAGTTTGTTACTGCAGGGTTAGTCGCCAACTGGACTATAGGTGGCAATACGGTTTTAAATCCGGCCGCTGTAACAAGTACAGGGGTTTACCAATTAATAGCAATCAATAACAGTGGCTGTGCAGATACCGCTACAGTGAGTGTTACCATAAATGCCAAACCAGCTCTGGGTAGCGACCTGGCCTTTATAAAATGTACAGACAGTATTGTTAACCTCACTACATTATACAGCACATCTGGTTTAACCACCGGTTGGACGGTTGGCGCCAATGCGGTTGCAAACCCTTTGGCAGTAACTGCTGCCGGTATTTATCAGTTGATAGCCACAAACAATAATAGTTGTACGGATACGGCTTTGGTAACCCTCAGCAACAACCAGCAATTATGTACTGTAATTCCACCACCCTTACCTGAACAAATTACAATAAGTCCAAACCCGGTTAGAGATAATTTATCTGTATTAGTTGTTAGAACAATGGCTGTAAAAGTGGATATACTAGTTCATAATGCAGCAGGCCAGGTGGTTTACCGTTCAAGTAACCAACAGACTGCCGGTACGCATACCTACAACATTCCTATGAAAAAAATGAGCGCTGGCATTTACTTTGTAACCGTACGTTTGAATGATAAAAAAGAAGTGATGAAGAAAATAATGCGCCAATAAAAATTATATTTTTTTAAAGACGGCTGTAAACATTGAGTCTGCTTTTTTATCATAACCTATTAATAATTCCATCTGTAATAACTGCAGGTGGAATTTTTCTTTGATGAAGTCCACCATGGCTTCATTTTCTTTTTTAAAAACAGAACAGGTGATGTAAATAAAAATACCGTTTGTTTGTAAATGCGGAATAACAGCTGATACAATTTGCTGCTGCAAAGCAGCATAACCCGCTATCGTTTTAGTTTTAAAATAATACAGTTGTTCGGGTGTTCGACTCCAGGTACCACTACCGGTGCAGGGTGCGTCGCATAGGATGAGTTGGGAGTCGGGAGTTAGGAGTCGGGAGTCGGTTTCCGTTAAGTCTGCAATGAACGATTTATAGTTTTTTATTCCTGCTGTCTCAAATCTTTGTTTAAGATTAGATAAAATGCTTTCCCTGATATCGGAGACGGTTAATTCAATATGTCCTGCTAAAATATCGTATGCCAGAATTGATTTGCCACCACTGGCTGCACAGCAATCCCAGGCTGAAACCGTTTGCTGGATACTGGATGCTGGATCTTTTAAAAAATTCAGCACCTTTTGTGAATTAAGATCCTGTACAACAACTTCCTTATCAATATCAAGTATGTTATCAACCTTTGTTGAATTGGGTAATACAATGCAATCATCCTGCGGCATATTAAATTCAATACCGGCATCCTGTAATTTTTTTATCACGGCTTCCTTATTACCCGGTCTTATGCGTAAAAACAGATCGGGTTGAACAAAGAATGCTTTACCGAAAAATTCCACTTCAACACCGGCACTTAATTCTTCTTCAAAGGGAAAAACATCCCGGGCTGTAAAACCCAGCAGTTTTAATTTTTCTGAAACGGGTTTTGTAATGAGGCTATTCCACTCCGGTTTATGAAAATCTAAAAAATCATTGCTTTTCTCCTCACATATAAATACGGCAACAATTATTTTCTCCTCAACAGGTAATTGTGGTAAGGCTTTGCCCAGGCGGAAAAAATTATAACAGAGCGTTGTAATTTGTTTTCTGTCTCTGCCTCCGTATTTTTTGTTGGCGTTAAAATATTTTTTTAAGAATGCAGCAAAGGGTATATCTCCCCTGTATGAATCAATAATTGTTTTTGCAGAAATTAAATAGGAGTGATAACGCATATTTTTGGCCGGGAAGGCCGAAAGGTGAAAAAAAATAATTATTATAAAATGTTAGCGATTAAAAATAAAACTCACTGACGTCTTTCCGCCTTACCGGCATTTTTTTTATAACTCCAGCAAACTCTTCACCGGATCTTTACCAAACAGCATCAGTGCAGGGTTTTCAAGCAGTTCTTTTACCCTTACCAAAAACCCAACCGATTCCCTGCCGTCAATTATACGGTGATCGTAACTGAGGGCAACATACATCATCGGTTTAATAACTACCTGCCCGTTAATAGCCATGGGTCTTTCCATAATATTATGCATACCCAGAATAGCACTCTGTGGTATATTGATAATGGGCGTACTCATCATCGAACCAAAAACGCCGCCATTGGTAATGGTGAACGTGCCGCCGCTCATTTCTTCAATCGTTAATTTATTTTCTTTTGCCTTGGTAGCCAGATCCCTGATTACCGACTCAATACCGGCCATGCTTAAACTTTCGGCATTGCGTATAACGGGTACTACCAGGCCTTTTGGCGCACTAACGGCAATGGATATATCACAGTAATCGTGATACAAAATATGTTCACCATCCATGTACGCATTTACTGAGGGCCATTCCATTAATGCATATGTACAGGCCTTAGTAAAAAACCCCATAAAACCCAGGTTTACCCCATGCCATTCTTTAAATGTATCCTTGTATTTTTTTCTTACTTCCATGATGGCACTCATGTCCACTTCATTAAAAGTAGTCAACATGGCTGTTGTATTCTTGGCTTCCACCAGTCGCCTGCTTATTGTTTTACGCAGGTTACTCATTTTTTGTTCACGACTGTTTCTTTCAAATAAAACAGTACCAGGGCGTCTGCCAGGATTATTCAAAGCATCCATGACATCCTGTTTCACAATTTTGCCGTTAGTCCCAGATGCCGTTACAACAGACGCATCAAGTTTTTTATCAGCCATGATGGCTGCCGCTACCGGTGTCACTTTTGTTTCATTTGGGGTTTGGGTATCCAGCTTTGCTGAAACATATGCAGCTGAATTGGCCATTTGTGATGCCGTTTTTGTTTCAGGATGGTCATCTTTTAGTAATATCTTTGGCGTGGGTGGTACTGCTGCTGTATCAATTAAACAAACCACATCACCAATATGCAGTGTATCGCCTTCCTTCGCGATTATTTTAACAGCACCTGCCTGCTCGGCATTTAATTCAAAAGTGGCTTTTTCACTTTCCAGTTCTGCAATCACTTCATCCCTGTCGGCCCATTCATCATCCTGTTTGTGCCATTTTACAAGGGTTACTTCACTGATACTTTCACCTACAGTTGGAACTTTTATTTCAATCGACATTAATAATTATTTAGAGTTAGGCAAATTTCGGGGAAAATAAAGGATTACTAAAATTATTTAAAACCGGCAATAAAAAATCGGTGTCAACCATTTTTTGTTCAGCACTTTTTTTATGCTGTGTATTTGTCGATGCCACATGGCCCATTCGTATACTGTATTGTTTGATGTACCTATTATTTCTTAGCTTTATTTATTACCCCGATAAATTATAATTTTTTGAAAACAAGACCTTGGTTAGTATTGGATTATCATCCTACTTTTTATACCTGATACATCAACACCTGGGCGTACTTTTGATTCATAAACTGGGCGTTTATTTTTATCCCTTTGGTATTCTGTTTACCCTATTGGTATTCTATTTACTTATTTTATTCAGCAGAATCTATACTGAAAAAATAGATAAACCAATAGGCCGGTCATTAAAAAAGATTATGCTGATTAAAGAGTGATTTAAACCTTTGCAACTAATTTATCACACTTCATTTTTGGATAAGCCAATACGTTTGCCCATTGATTGAAGTGCCGGTATGATGCGCCTGTTATGTTTATTGATTAGGAACCCAGGTAAGTACGCAATAATTTACAGCGGGATGCTGAACGCAATTTGGTAATGGCCTTGTCTTTTATCTGCCTGACTCTTTCACGTGTAAGATTAAAATGCTCTCCAATATCTTCCAGGCTTAATGCATGATCTACACCAATACCAAAAAAGAAACGAATGACCTCTTTTTGCCTTTCTGTAAGGGTACTTAAAGAGCGGTCTATCTCAGTTTTAAGTGACGCCTTAAATGCCAGCGAATGATCAGTTTTTTCGGCATTTTGATTGATCAGAACATCAATCAAAGTGCTGTCTTCGCCATCAGACAGGGGCTGATCCATACTCACATGCCTGGCTGCAACACCAAGTGTAGCTGCTATTTCATCGGCATCCATATCCAATAATAAGGCCAACTCTTCGGGTGTAGGCTCTCTTTCAAATTCCTGTTCTAATTGAGAAAAAGCTTTGCTGATGCGGTTTGTAAGCCCAACCTTATTTAAGGGCAACCGGACTATTCTGGATTGTTCGGCCAATGCCTGTAAAATACTTTGGCGTATCCACCACACTGCATAAGAAATAAATTTAAACCCCCTGGTTTCATCAAATCGTTGTGCGGCCTTAATTAATCCAAGATTACCTTCATTAATCAAATCGGGAAGTGTTAAGCCCTGGTTTTGATATTGCTTGGCTACAGAAACAACAAACCGCAGATTGGCTTTGGTCAGTTTTTCAAGTGCTGCCTGATCGCCCTGCTTTATCCTGATGGCCAATTTAACCTCTTCTTCCGGTGTAATTAATTCTACTTTCCCAATCTCCTGCAAATATTTCTCTAAACTCTGACTCTCACGGTTTGTGATGGACTTAGTGATCTTTAACTGACGCATACTCATATGCAAAAGATTTAAATGTTACTTACAGGAAAAGTTATGGGTTAATAATATGTTAAAAACAGCTGGTTTTATTAACGTAATTTATACTATTTACTATATGTTTCCAAAAATAAAAATCTAAAAGATTGTATTTCAGTAGCTTAAAATCGATAATGTTTAATCTTTTATGTTACTAACTAAAACAAAAAAAAGTAAATAAATAATTTGTACTGTGGATTATTTTGTTATTATTGCATGAAGACAATGATTTTTAAAAAATAATAATGAGTAAGAAAGTTTTATATACATTAGAATACCCGGTCAGATGTTCTCCGGGTATTTTATATGATTTTTTAATTACCCCGGCAGGATTGCAGGAATGGTTTGCTGATAAAGTTAATGAGCGCGACGGCCAGTTCAGTTTTTCATGGAATGGCACTGAAGAAAAAGCAGAATTAATTGATAGTGAAGAAGACAAATTTGTTCGTTTTCGTTGGGATTATATGACCAAAGACGAATATTTTGAATGGCGTATTGATAAATCCGAAGTGACCAATCAGACCATTTTAGTAATCAGTGATTTTGCTGAAAAAAAAGAAATTAAAGACCAAAGCCAGTTATGGCAATATCAGGTGAAGGAATTATTTCACCGTTTGGGCAGTTAAGCCTTTAGCATGTCAATTATTTCTTTAAAAGATTTATCCAGCAATCCGGATATGTGCTCCCATTGCTGTAAAGGAAATTTTATGGACAGTTTAATAAATTCCATTCTGCCGATCCTATCCGCCAACTCTTTTTTGGACATCTGCTTTACCTCTTTATAATTATCCGTTTCAAAATGATGATGCCACTGGCTGTCATGAACACAGATAAAATAATCATGTGAGTCTGAAACTAAACTGTCAATTATTTTTTTCTGATATAGTTGCTTATACTTACCTGATAAATGCAGGCTGAGGCTGAAAAAATGACCCCACCAAAAAAAAGTTCTTATGGCAAAAATATGCCCGGCTTCAAAACAACGTGGATAATCCAGCAACACATAAGGAAGCTGCAGATAATTCTCTCCTTTCGAAATTTTTGCTGTACTGTGCAAAACCTTTTCCGGCAGACTATTTTTTTCTGCTTCTATAACACTTTTTTGAGCTTCTGATAAAGCACCAAACAACAGGCAGACCTTATTAATGATCGTACGTTTCGTTAAAATCCAATCACAATTACTCACCAGTTGCTGTTCCTCAGCAGAAAGCATTAATTTTGAAACATTGTTCATAGGGCATCAATTTACTACAATTAATTTTCATTATACCTGCTACAGTTCATGATAAAGAAATTAGATAAACTTATTCTTAAATCTTTTATCGGACCGTTTATCATAACGTTCTTTATTGCTTTTTTTGTGCTGATGATGCAGGGCCTCTGGAAATATCTGGATGACCTGGTAGGCAAAGGTTTGGATTTTATTACCATAGGACAGTTTTTATGGTATGTCAGTGCGTCGATGCTTACATTGGCCATGCCAATCGCTATTCTTATTTCCTCCATCATGACCTTTGGCAATCTGGGCGAAAGCTTTGAACTGGTTGCCATTAAATCATCAGGCATATCACTTTTGCGATTTATGCGCCCGCTGATTTGGGTTGCCGTTTTATTTTGCGGCATTACATTTCTGTTTGCCAATTATGTGATACCCTATGCCAACTTAAAATTTGTAGCCTTATATAACGATATCTTTTTCAAGAAACCAGCTTTCGATTTAAAGGAAGGTGTTTTCTTTACGCATATACCCAATTATGCCATTAAAGCCGGCAAGAAGGATGCGGATGGAAAAACTATCCACCAGGTGTTAATTTATGAACAAACGAATCCCCTTCAAAACAACAGCATTATAGCAGAAACCGGTGTGATGACTGTATCTGCCGATAAAAAATTCTTAGAATTCAATCTTAAAAATGGAACACGTTACCAGGAAAGCGGCAGCAGCAACGATTCCACCACTGAATTTATCCGGCTTGGTTTTAGTTCCTTTAAAAAACTGTTTGATCTAAGTTCTTTAGAAAAGCAAACTACTAATGATAGTATTTATCGCAATAATTTTAAAATGTTAAGTGCCGGTCAAATAAACCAATCGCTGGATTCCCTGTATAAACTTAACGACAGCCTTTCCAGCCGGTTAATTAAAACCGTTGACATTACTTTACCCTATATGGCCATGCGCGATAGTGTTAAGAAAAAGGTTCAGCTTATGCCATCCGGGTACAACAAATTTGATTCCATTTTACCCGACTCCGCACGTTTTCGGGTACAGGATGCCGCCATTAGTTTAGTAACCAATTTAAAATACAATGTCCAAAATCTGGGCAATGAAATGGAAACCCGTAAATCGGAAATCACCTTTCATAAAATTGAATGGCACCGCAAGTTTTCGTTGTCCATGGCCTGTTTTGTACTTTTCTTTATTGGTGCACCTTTGGGGTCCATTATACGCAAAGGCGGACTGGGTATGCCACTGGTGGTAGCCATTATTTTCTTTTTGATGTTTCACCTGCTGAATATGTTTGGCGAAAAATTTGTAAAAGAAGGCATCATGTCGCCTTTTTTTGGCATGTGGCTGGCGGTGCTTATATTAACGCCGGTTGGTATTTTTCTTACCTACAAAGCCATGCACGATTCACAACTATTCAACAAAGAATATTATTACAGGGCATTAAATTATTTAAAAAATAAATTTCGTAAATTTAAAAACCAATCATCCACATAACGCAATTTTTATGTCAAAACAAAAAACAACCAGCCGCAGATCATTTATTTCCAAATCGCTTAAAGGCGGATTGGCTATTGGTGTGGGATTAAGTGCAGCCGCTCCCCTATTACAAGCTTTTTCGGTTGCCGATTCAAATACAGTCAGCCAATTTAAAACGGGTTTTGATCAGCAGCCTCTTCCTTATAAATACGACGGACTGGAAAATGTAATTGATACCATGACCATGGAAATACATTACAGTAAGCATGCGGCAGCGTATTCGAAAAATGTAAAAGATGCTGCCATAGCAGAAGGCGTTGATATAACCTTGGGATTAGAGGAGGTATTGTCTAAGATATCAAAATACACAGTAAAAATGCGTAACAACGGTGGTGGTCATTATAATCATGAGATGTTCTGGCAATGCATGAGGGCTAAGCAAACCGGCAATGCCCCAACCGGTAATTTACAAGCCGCTATTGGCAAAACCTTTGGCAGTTTTGATGAATTTAAAAAACAATTTACAGATGCCGGAAAAAACCGTTTTGGCAGCGGATGGGCCTGGTTGTATATTGACAAAGATAAAAATCTGAAGGTCGGTTCTACAGCCAATCAGGATAACCCATTGATGGATGTGTCGGATATCAAAGGCTTTCCATTACTGGCTCTCGATGTTTGGGAACATGCTTATTATTTAAAATACCAAAATAAAAGAGCAGATTATATTGAAAACTGGTGGAACGTGGTTAATTGGGATTATGTGCAGCAAAGAATGGAGACTTATAAAATGTAACCTTAAACAGCTTCATGAAAAAATTACTGCTCCCCTTTTTCCTTATTGGTACTATCGCCATGATGTTTGTAATGGCCAAAACCGGTGCCATTTTAAAAACACCCGAAGCACCAAATGGTATTCTTAATCTTGAGTTTGCTTACAACACTGCAAAAACAACACCCATCATCAATTCCTGGGCTAGTATTAGCAGCACAGATGTAATAACCGCTGCAAAAATTAATACCTACTGGGA
>CANKNL010000008.1 GCA_947483345.1 Chitinophagaceae bacterium
ATAACATTTCCGGAGTTGTTGATCTGGTTTCCGCTGGTGGCCGGGTTGGTGGCATTTGTTATACGTAAGGAAAAAACGGTAAAAACCTGGACATTACTGGCTTCATTGATCACCTTAGGTATATCAATTGTAAGTTTGGTATATGCCGATAATACCAAACATTTTTACCTCAACAACGTCAGTTATTTCTGGTTAAAATACCTGGGCAGTAATTTTAGTATTGGCCTTGATGGTATGGGACAACTGCTTACCGCTTTAACAGCTCTGGCATTTCCTGTAATATTCATTGCTACCTATAAAACAAACTATAAAAATGCAAATGTGTTTTATGGTTTAATGCTGTTAACACAATCTGGCTTGATGGGGGTATTTACCGCCATGGATCTGTTGGTATTTTATTTCTTCTGGGAGTTGGCTGTAATTCCTGTTTATTTTTTATGTAGCCGATGGGGCGGGGAAAGAAGGATACAGGCCACTTTTAAATTTTTTGTATACACTTTTACAGGTTCTTTATTAATGCTTGTTGGTATTATGTATGTTTATATGCATACCATGCCAACAGCTTTTGCTGATCATTCTTTTTCTATGAATGCCATCTATTCAGCGGTACTTTCTCCAACAGAAAAAAACTGGATCTTTTGGCTTTTCTTTTTGGCTTTTGCCATCAAAATGCCCGTGTTCCCTTTTCATACCTGGCAACCAGATACCTACGAGGAGGCACCAACAGCAACAACAATGGTGCTTAGCGGTATCATGGTTAAGATGGGCATATTTGCTGTCATTCGTTGGATTCTGCCCGTCTTCCCAGATTCTGTTACCAGGTTTGATCATATCATTATCGGCTTGTCTTTGATTGGTATGATCTATGCCAGCTTAATTGCTATTAAGCAGGATGATCTCAAACGTTTTGTAGCCTGGTCATCCATTGCGCATATTGGTTTAATGTGTGCAGCTATTTTTACCAAGTCTGACATTGGATTGCAGGGCGTTATGATACAAATGTTTAGTCATGGTATTAACATTATTGGTATGTGGATAGTTGTGGATCTGATTGAAAAGCAAACCGGTACCCGTAAAATTTCGGAGTTGGGAGGCATTGCACATCAAGCGCCTGCGTTAACCATTTTTCTGGTGATCATAGCATTAGCTAACATCGCATTACCCTTAACCAATGCATTTGTAGGTGAATTTATGATGTTCAGCGGATTATTTAAATTTAGTATAGTATATACATCTGTTGCACTGGTAAGCATTATTTTGGCGGCTGTTTATACATTAAATATGGTTCAAAAAGTTTTTTACGGCGAGGCGAATACCATTACCTTACAAATGCGGGACATTTCGGGAAATCAAAAATTTATACTAAGTGTGTTGGTGATATTCATTTTTCTGTTCGGCGTATATCCACAACCATTGTTTGAACTAACAAAAGATACCGTTTCGGCAATTTTATTAAGAATAAAATAATATTATCTGAATGCATGTTTGCATTTGAGTAAGACTTTAATAATTATGAACGCAATAATATTAACAGCAATTTGGGGTGTAGTGATGATGTTGGGCGGTGCTTTTATTAAAAGTAAAACCACACCTAAATACCTGGCCATTTTTGGATTGGCCCTGATTATTATTACTAATTGTATCCAATTAAATTCGGGGTTGTCTTTTTTCTCTGTTGATGTAAAAGACATGCTCCATTTCAACAGCTTTAATTTAACGTTTATCAATGTGGCATTTTGCTGTACACTACTTTACTTTTTATTAAGTGGCCGGGATATCGAAAAAGTGGGTGAGCAGGTATCGGAATATTTTGCACTTTTGTTTTTTATTTTATGCGGTGTTGCCATTTTGGCTACATTCAATTCATTATTGATGTTGTTTTTAGGTATTGAGATCATTTCAATACCATTATACATTTTAACAGGCAGTGATAAAAGAAATTTAAAGAGTAATGAAGCGGCATTGAAATATTTTTTAATGGGGGCTTTCTCTACAGGCATCATGTTGCTGGGTATTGCTTTTCTTTATGGCGGAAGTGAAACCGGGTCGTTTTATATCAACAATATTATTTCAGGCAGTGGACCAATGCCACCTATGATCGCAGCAGGTCTGGTTTTGTTATTGGTGTCTATGTCTTTTAAAGTATCAGCGGCACCTTTCCATTTCTGGACACCCGATGTATATGACGGTGCGCCAACTGTTTTTACCTCTTTTATGGCAACCATTGTAAAAGCAGCGTCTTTCTTTGCTTTTGTAAGGCTCTTTGAAAATACTTTTGGTAACATGCATCAGCAATGGCAAACATTGATCGTTATTTTGATCATGGCCACTTTGTTGATCGGAAACCTGACCGCTGTATTTCAGCAAAGTGTAAAACGGATGCTGGCTTATTCAAGTATTGCACAGGCCGGGTTTATGTTGTTTTCATTATTGGCACTTAATAATCTGGCCAAAGAGGGCCTGGTGTTGTATGCTGCAGCATATAGCCTTTCCAGCATAGGCATTTTTGCCATCTTGATAAAAATGAATGATTATACCATTGATGGGTTTAACGGACTTGGAAAAAAACAACCATTGCTGGCCATTACGGCAACTGTTTTTCTGTTATCATTAACCGGCATTCCTTTAACTGCAGGATTTCAAAGTAAATTTTATATGCTGCTGGCTGCTGTTCAAGGCGGTCAATATATCTGGCTGGTCATCTTTGCAGTTTTATGTGCAGCTATCAGTGCCTATTATTATTTTAGAATTATTCAGGCCATGTTTTTCAAAGAAAGTGCAGACGACTCCTTCCAGGATATGGATATTACAACGGCCTTTAAAGTTTTATTGGTCATCACTTCGGTATGCATCATTGTTTTAGGATTATTCCCCAATTTACTTACTGACTGGTTGTATTTTTAAATGAGCGGATACCGTTTATAAAAGTTTTACAATATAATTGTTTTCAGACCTTAACTTTAGGATGAATATGTATACTAATGACTTTTAAAGACACACTTGCACTGTCCTGGAGAAATATTTCGGGTAATAAACTGCGAACCGCCATTACGGTAACCATTATTGCTTTAGGCATTTTTGCATTAATACTGATCATCACCTCTATCAAAGCCGCCAGCAACAGTTTAACCACCAGTTTTTCAACCATGGGTGCCAATTCTTTCAGTCTTAGATACAAGGACCGTAATATTAGGATTGGCGGTGGTCGTAAAAGGGAAATTACCAAAACAAGTAAATCGGCCTTAAAAGTTAAAAAGAGCAATGTTGGAAAGGTTATAACTTATGATGAAGCAAGGGCATTTAAAAATCGTTACAATTTCCCGGCAAAAGTGGGGTTAACATTAATGGGGCCCAGAAATATAGTTTGTAACACCGACCGTAAAAAAACAAATCCGGATATCACTGTTTTGGGTGGTGATGAAAATTATCTGGAACTGAATGGCTACAAGATCCAGGTGGGTAGAAATTTCACCGAAGGTGAAATTGAATCAGGAAGAAGTATATGTATGTTGGGAAGTGGCGTTGCAAAAAAATTATTTCCCGATAATCCCGACAAGGCCATTGATAAAGTAATCAGTGTTGATCATACCCCATACCGTGTAATTGCCGTGTTGGAAGATAAAGGCTCGAGTGCCTTTTTTAATACCAGTAAAATAGTCGTTACGTCATTTAATAATGTGCGACGATTATATGCTACTCAAAACACATCCTTCAATATAGGAGTCATGGTCTCCGATTTAAAATTAATGGATGTGGCCATTGGTGAAGCAAAGGGAACTTTCAGGCCTATCAGAAAAATAGATGTGAAAGAAGAAGACAATTTTTATATTGATAAAAGCGACAGCATAGCCGAAGCTTTATTAACGAATCTTGGATTTTTGGAAAAGGGTACAATTGGTATTGCATTTATCACATTAATAGGGGCGGCCATCGGGTTGATGAATATTATGTTGGTGGCTGTAAATGAGCGAACCAAGGAAATTGGATTAATAAAAGCATTGGGAGGTACTAAAAAAGATATCAGGGCACAATTTTTATACGAATCTGTTTTGATCAGTTTATTAGGGGCTGTTGTTGGGATAATAGCCGGGATTGTATTAGGAAACGGGGTTGCTATTTTATTAAAAACCGGCTTTGTGGTTCCCTGGGCCTGGGTAATTACCGGCATTTTTGTATGTACGATAGTAGGCTTAGCAGCAGGCTTATATCCGGCTTATAAAGCGTCAAAATTAGACCCCATTGTTGCATTACGGTATGAATAAATCGGGATTGGGTATTCCGTTTTGCCTGTTTTCATATCATTTTATCTATAATGTTTAAGATTTTCAGGGGTTTTTTGTGTAAAATTTACATTTTAGCATCGTAAAAAAATATTTATAAAATAAAAGTTCGTAAGTTGTAACTTTCAATTAATTATTTAACTTGTGCATCTTGTTTTTACAAAGGAATTAATGGTGGTTATGGTAAAACAAATAGTTAAATGATATAGTCCTTTATTCAACATTCAACATAAACTAAACTTTTTACAAAACTAAAAACTAGAATTTTATGGCAGAGACTACAGCAACTGTAAAACCAACAACTTCAGTTCAGGCAAAAAAATCGAGCAACATTATTTCACTATTGGCTCCGGTATTGTGTTTGCTTGCCGGTTATCTTATTTGGAGATTTGGATTGGGAAATCCCTCCAATTTTAAAACAGCTGGTGAAGGTTGGTTCTGGCCCGATCGCGAAGGCCCAAATTCGGCATTAAGCAAAATGTATTTAGGTGGTATTATTGTACCGGTTTTAATTGGTACATTCTTAACCATGTTAACTTTTGTTATTGAGCGTTTCATGACGATCTCAAAAGCGAATGGCACAGGCAATAATGCCGATTTTATCCGTAAAGTTCAATACCAGTTAGCAAATAAAAATGTGGATGCGGCTTTGGCCGAATGCGATAAACAAAAAGGTTCAGTAGGTAATGTTATGAAAGCCGGTTTACATCGCTATAAAGAAATGATCACTAATTCTGAATTAAATACCGAACAAAAAGTTATTGCCATTCAAAAGGAAGTGGAAGAAGCCACTTCTCTTGAATTACCAATGCTTGAAAAAAACCTGGTTTTCCTTTCAACCATTGCCTCAATGGCAACACTGATTGGACTGTTAGGAACGGTGGTTGGTATGATCCGTGCATTTGCAGGACTGGGTGAGGATAGTGGTGGTGCAGGTTCAGCCGCACAGTTGTCAATTGGTATCTCTGAGGCCCTTTATAATACGGCTTTAGGTATTGGTACATCCACATTTGCAATTATGTTTTACAACATATTTACAACTAAAATTGATGGTATCACATATGGTATTGATGAGTCTGGATTTACTTTAACACAAACTTTCGCTTCTCTGTACAAATAAGGTATGGATTAATTAAAGTTTCGCATCTTATTAAGTATTACAATGCAACCGCTTTAGATCAATCTTTGGCGGAGAAATAAGCGAAGTAGTAAAGAAAAATTAAAAACAGACAAACATGCCAAAAGTTAAAATACCACGTAAGAGTACCATCGTTGATATGACGGCTATGTGTGATGTGGCTTTTCTGCTGTTGACATTTTTTATATTGGCAACAAAACAAAAGCCACCCGAAGTACTCTCTGTTAAAACACCCACTTCTGTATCGAGCAAAGCGGCTCCGGATAAATCTATATTAATTACGCTTACCAAAGAAGGAAAAGTGTTTTTAATGTTGGGTGATGAGACAAAGAAAGCAGCCATTATTGACGATTTTAATACAACAAGAGGCCTACAATTAACTGGCGCCCAACTTGCCAAGCTTAAAAAAGCTGAATATATTGGCTTACCTGTTAATCAGCTCAAATCTGCATTAGATGCCCCACAGGAAATCCCGGCTAGTTTAATGGCAGGCATACCAACAGACAGTACCAATAATGAATTGAGTTTTTGGATGCGTAGTGTTACCAATGCTTATAAAGGAGAGGACCAACGTCTACTTCAGGATATGATCTTAGTAAAAGGTGATGGCGATGCGCTATACCCCATATTTAAAAGTGTAAAAGAAGCCCTTAAAGCTAATGAGATTTTTAAATTCAGGATTGTTACAGAAGGTGAGCAGGTTCCAGCTGGTTCTGAATTGTATAAAACCGGTAAAGAGGACAAAAAATAATAAAGTTATTAATAATAAAAATGAATTATTATGGCAGAAATGGATACCTCGTCGGGTGGCGGACATAAAAAGGGCCCAGGCGTAAAAAAAGGAAAAAAGCTTTCTACCCGTGTTGATTTAACACCAATGGTAGACCTTGGTTTTCTGTTAATTACTTTCTTTGTGTTTACCACAACCATGGCTCAATCTACAGCTATGCCCATGAATGAACCTAAGGATGACCTGGAAAAACAAATGAAAGTCAAAAATTCCGGGGCGATGACTATTTTATTAGGAAAGGGCAACCAGGTTTATTATTATTATGGACAGTTAATGCCCGAAACGATCAGTCAGGATTTTAAAAGCACCACTTTTAAGGGTATTCGGGAACTTATCCTTGAGAAGAAGAAAGCTACGCCCATTGACGATTTGATGTATATCATTAAATCTGATGACAATTCTACATTTAAAAATGCGATTGATATTTTGGATGAAATGGTTATTTCAGCAGTTCCTCCAGGGCATTATGCCGAAGTACCAATGTTACCTGTAGAAAAAATGCTGATCAATGAAACTGAAAAGGCAAATGGTATTAAGTAGGTTTATGGAATTGGAACAATTTTGAATCTAATTAACAAAAGAGATTAAAATGGAAGCAAATAAAATTTTAGGTGCCGATGTTCTTGATATTATTTTTGAAGGAAAAAATAAAGAATACGGGGCTTATCAATTAAGAAAATCCTATAAAAAAACCTTAACAAAGGCACTCCTGATTACAGGGTCTATCTTGTTATTGGTTTTAATAGGAACGGTTTTCGCCAATATTATTGAACGCAACAGCAAAAAGAAATTTGATACGCTGGAAACGCAAATGGCAGAATTAAAGGCGGATGAGCCACCACCACCACCACCACCACCTCCACCTCCTCCTCCTGAGCCACCACCACCTCCTGAAATTAACCAGGTAAAATTTACACCTCCTAAAATTGTAAAAGATGAAGAGGTTAAGCCTGAAGAAAAAATTCAGGAGATTAAGGAAGATGCCGTGATCAGTACAAAAACAGTAGAGAGTGATAATAAAGTACAGATTGTACAGGCTCCTGTAGAGGAGAAAGGAACACAGATAGTTGAGGTGAAAAAAGACGATGATGAAAACAAGATTTTTACTAAAGTAGAAGTAGAAGCTGGTTTTCCGGGTGGCGAAGATGCCTGGCGTAACTATTTGAGAAAAACGTTAAATGCGAATACGCCTGTAGATTATGGTGCAAGTGGTGGAAAATATACCGTTATTGTAAAATTTGTGGTAAGTAAGGATGGTAGTTTAAGTGATGTGAAATGTGAGAACGATCCCGGATTTGGAATGTGTGATGAAGCAGTAAGGGTAATTAAAAAAACAAAAAACTGGACGCCGGCTATTCAAAATGGCCGTAACGTAAATGCCTACCGCCGGCAGCCTATTACCTTCCTTGTAGAAGATTAAGATTTTAAAATTATAGTTTTATCCCCCGATTTATCGGGGGATTTTTTTTGAAATCCATTATAAAATATATGGAAATGATTTGTTCGGCCATCTCAATAAAAATAAATTGATCATGGCAGAAATTGAAACAAAAAGATCGGCAGACAAAAAGAAAAGATTTCATCAAAAAAGTACCCGGGTTGATTTAACGCCGATGGTAGACCTGGGGTTTTTGCTAATTACTTTTTTTGTGTTTACCACCACATTAACTACGCCAACGGCTATGAATGTTATTTTGCCTTATGATAAAACACCACCCAGTGATCTAATTTGTGAGTCATGTGTTTTAACCGTTTTGCTTGATAAAAACAATCGAATTAAATATTATGAAGGTGCTGTTGAAAATGGACCGCTCATTAAAGAAACAGGCTATGCCCCTGATGAGATTAGGTCTGTATTAATGCTAAAGAAGGCAAAAGTAAAAAGGGCCCGTGGGGATGAAGGTCAATTTATTCTGTTGATTAAACCCACTGTGGCAAGTAATTTTAAAAACTTTGTAGATATCACAGATGAAGTGACCATTTGCCAGGTAAAACGCTATTATATTGGCGAATTGGGAGATGCTGATAAAAGACTACTCCTTAAAAAATTATAAAACTGAGGCTAAGCAGACAAAGCAGAAAAAGGAATACATACAGTCAGTTTAGTCTACTTATTGATCTCATTTTTCTTTCAGCGCTTAGCTAATCAGTCATCCGTTGCGATAGAAGGCAGAGTGGCTTATCTTTGCCATATGTCAAATCAAATTTCGGGATGGGATGATACGATTGTAGCATTAGCTACACCAAACGGTGTTGGTGCAATTGGTGTTATTCGTTTAAGTGGATCAAAAGCCATGGAACTCATAAATGAATTATTCCCTTCTAAGGATTTGCTCAAACAACATACCCATACCATTCATGTAGGATTTTTAACAGAAGCTGATAATGAAATTGATGAAGTGGTGGTTTCGCTGTTTAAAAACCCTAAAAGTTATACCGGTGAGGATGTGGTTGAAATTGGATGCCATGGAAGTCCCTTTATACAGCAACAGATCATACAGGCCTGCATACATCATGGAGCGCGGCTGGCTAAAGCCGGCGAGTTTACACAACGTGCATTTTTAAATGGCAAACTTGATCTTACACAGGCCGAAGCAGTGGCAGATATTATTGCTTCCAATACCAAAGCCTCACAAAAGACGGCTTTACATAATATGCGTGGCGGTTTCAGTGAAATTTTAAAAGAACTTAGAGAAAACCTTATTCAGTTTTCGGCATTAATAGAATTGGAATTGGATTTTAGTGAGGAAGATGTGACGTTTGCCGACCGGAAAAAATTTTATGAACTAATTGAAGGGGCTACAACTGTTACAACAGATTTAGTCCAATCATTTCAATTAGGAAATGTAATTAAAAATGGAGTAAGTGTTGCTATCATCGGTAAGCCCAATGCCGGTAAAAGTACTTTGTTAAATACGTTGCTTAATGAAAACAGGGCCATCGTTAGTGACATTGCCGGAACGACAAGAGATACCGTGGAAGAAATAATTAATATTGACGGCATCCTGTTCAGGCTAATTGATACGGCAGGTATCCGGGAGCACAGTACCGATGTGATAGAACTGATTGGTATTGAAAAAACCAGGGAAAAAATAAAGCAATCTGATGAGGTTATTTATCTCTTTGATGTTAATTCAGAAACTGAGGAAGATATTACAACTGCAAAAAATCTGATTAAGAAAACGAATTCAAATGTGATACTTGTGGGCAATAAAACTGATTTGTTTGCCGGTAAAAATGGGGTAGAAAAATTTGTGGACAATGATATTATTTTTATTTCTGCAAAAGACATGTTGCATATTGAAATGTTAAAAGAACGGTTGGTTAAAAAAGTGGTACAGGGAAATATCAATGCTGAAAATACGATCATTACTAATGTTCGCCATTACGATGCATTACAACAGGTGCTCTCTTCCCTAACCGATATAAGGAACGGTCTTGATACTGATATTAGTGGTGAATTACTGGCTTTGGATATACGCCGATGTTTGCATTATATTTCTGAAATAACAGGCGATATTACCAATGAACATGTGCTCGATTATATTTTTTCTAAATTCTGTATCGGAAAGTAACCAATACAAAACAACCAACCCCAAAACACATAAGAAAACCATACAAATCCCTTTATAATAGGGCTTTTTTAATGCTTATGGGTATAAGTTTGTTTAGGCTTATTACCTGTTTGTTTATGGTAAATTTGTACCTTTGTTGTACCTTGAAGCAGTTGAGGTACAAAAAACAGGGTTCAACCCTTTTTATTTTGCACTTAATTGCACTTAAAGATATTTAAAGACACTAAATGATACTTAATGAGTTCAAAAATTGAGGTACAACGAATTTGCCAGCAATGTGGTAATGAATTTACAGCCCGAACCACAGTAACCCGTTATTGCTCACACAGGTGTGCAAGTGCAGCACACAAACAAAAGGTAAAGGCTGGAAAGGTTGAGGAAAGCAATAAAGAAACCCAGCGAATAAAAACCCAACCTATTGAGGAACTGAAAGCAAAAGAGTTTTTAACTGTTCGTGAAGTAGCCCGTTTGCTTAATTGTTCGGTAAGATCAGCATATTACTACATTGAAAGCGGAACTATTAAAGCCGTGAATTTAGGGCAAAGAATTACAAGGATTAAGCGTTCCGAAATTGATAAACTTTTTCAGTAAATTACTAAAGCATAAAAGACAATGGCAATAAAAGTTAAATTAAGACAAAAGGCAATTTCAGGGAACAGGCAAAGTTTGTACCTGGACTTTTACCCACCAATACCAAACCCCGAAACGGGCGAACAAACCCGAAGGGAGTTTTTAGGGCTTTATATTAATTCAGAAAAGGGTATTGACAAAACCGGAAAAGAAAAGAAAATCAATTTAAGCCCCTTAGATAAGCAGCATAACAAAGAAACTTTACAGCTTGCTGAACAGGTAAGGCAGAAACGGGAAAACCATTTGAACAAGCCCGAAATTTACACAGGGTACGAAAAAGAGCAGCTAAAGATCAAAGAGCAGGGCGAACAAAATTTTGTTACCTACTTCAAAAGCCTTGCCGACAAACGTAAAGCCAGTAACCATGATAACTGGGTTTCAGCTTACCATTACCTTGAAACATTTACAAAGGGAAATTTGAAGTTTGCCGACCTCAACGAAAAGTTTTGTAATGAGTTCAAAGAGTATTTACTCACTACCAAAAGCAATAAGAGCAGCAAAACAACCCTTTCCCAAAATTCGGTTGTTTCCTATTTCAATAAACTGAAAGCAACTTTAAAACAAGCCTATAAAGACGGGTATTTACCCAGCGACCTGAACGGCAAAATACAACCCGTTAAACTGGCAGAAACCCAAAGGAATTTTTTAACCATTGAGGAACTGAACAGCCTTGTAAAAACTGAATGTAATAACCCTTTAATGAAACGGGCAGCCCTGTTTTCAGCCCTCACAGGGTTAAGGTTTTCGGATATTAAAAACCTTGTTTGGGGTGAACTGGAATACATTGAGGGCAACGGGTATTTTATTCAGTTCAAACAGCAAAAAACGAAGGGGGTTGAAATGATGCCTATTTCTGAACAGGCTTTCAGCTTACTGGGTGAACGTAAAGAACAAGCCGACCAGGTATTTGAGGGGCTTACTTATTCAGCATACGAAAACAAACACCTGTACCAATGGATTGGAGCAGCAGGAATAACAAAGGATATAACCTTTCATTGTTTCAGGCACACGTTTGCCACCTTGCAACTATCAAAGGGAACAGATATTTACACCGTTTCCAAAATGCTGGGACACCGTGAACTAAAAACCACACAGATTTATGCAAAAATTATAGACCAAACCAAACGTGAAGCAGCCGACAAAATACAATTAGATTTTTAAACTATTAAGCATAAAAGACAAATGAAAGTTTCAGAATACATACCGTTTTACGGCTTACTTTTTAATTTTGAATATCAAACAGGAATAGAAGGTAAAAAAATGACTGTAAATGAAATGTTTGAAAATTACCCCGATTTTGAATTAACTGAAACTCATCTGAGGCAATTACATAATTTTGACCTTGACAGCTTACAAAACATTTTAGCTAAAGAATATTTTACACCTGAAACAGTTGTTTCTTATTTGCGTGAATTATTTGATGATTACAGGCAGTCAGGTGGAAACCCTTTTGATTGGTTACATAATACTTTTGATAGTGTTAATCTGAACCCGCAAAATTATAAAGCCGAATTAAGAGAAACACTTGAAAGAATATTAATTGGATGGATTGAAAATTTTAACAAACAGCCTTATGATTTATTAGCTGATTTGAACAGTAAAAATAATATCATTGATTATATTGAAAAAGCTGTTTCTCTTTCAGAACCTGAACGAACAGAGGTTTTTAATACTATAATTGAGAATCTTACAGATGGTACAGCTAAAAAAAATATTACACTTATTAAGCAACGAATTGATAAAGCATTTTTTCGGATTACAGATTTTACTAATAGTGAAATAGAATACTGTCAAAGTTTATTTGCAAAAGATTTTTACACGGTATTACATTCAGAAAATTACCAAACTTACATTGAGGATAAAATAAGGGAACTGCAATTTTTTTGTAGAGGTATTGAAATGGATTTAAGTACAAAGCAATATGAATTTTTAGAGGATAGGGAACAGGATAAAAACCTACTTACCGAAATGGAACGGTACAAAGTTTATTTAGAAAATTTGCTAATTCACTTTAACACCCCAGCACCTCAAAAAACCAAAACGGAAACAGATCAGAAAACACCAACTTTTACAAACAACTTTGATAACATTAACCCAACTGAAATTTACGAACACTTTAAAGCTGGTTTAGTTGAGAAAGGATATTTACCCGAACAGGAATTGAATGAGTATTTGAAAGCAGCGTTTGAATTGAAAACAATACCTGAAACACTTTTTAAGTTGAAACACACACCTACAAAGCAGAAAATTTACACCGTGTTTTATGGTTACTATAAAGATATTGCGCAAAAGAAACACGAAAGGCAAAAAGAATATGCAGCCCTTTTAGGTGATTATTTTGAAGGGTATAAAACCAAAATAATACAAACAAACTGGGCAAGGGATTACAAAACAAAAAGGTAAAAAGTTTACTATTCCATTACGAAAATTACGAAACTTATACTAACATTACTAACCTCTTTATGAGGGCTTAAAGTCAATATACATTCGCTGAAAGTTTAATAAATAACTGTAAGCAAATGGAAAATTTAACAGAGGGTTTAACCCTTGAAACATTACCAAAAGCCTTTACACACCTTACAAATGAAGTAAGCGAAATAAAAAGGCTGTTACTTGAAAAGAGTAACCTACAACCAACCGAAACCGATCGTTGGTTTGACCTCAACGAACTTTGTATTTACCACCCCGACAAACCCAGTAAGCCCACAGTTTACGGCTGGGTGAATGTTGGTACTATTCCCGTACACAAAGGCGGTAAAAAGTTGAGGTTTCTAAAATCTGAAATTGATACCTGGTTAAGGCAAGGCAGAAAAAAGACGTTGGCAGAAACAGCCAGCGAAGCTGAACAATATTGTAAAACTAAAAAGGGGTAAGCTATGCAGGAACATAACAACACCCCTAATAAGTTAAGCACTAAAGACGGGGACAAAGATACAAATTTAAACACCATTACCCCAGCGTTTGAATTTGATAAATACGGTATAGGGGTTGAGGATATTAAAACCGAAGCTGAACAGCTTTTAAAGCAAGGCAATGAAGCCAGTATTTCCGATAATCTAAAAATGGTACTTGCAACCCGTGAAAAGCTAAAGGAAATAAAAGCGGGTGAAATAAGATTTTCTGAACCTGTCTTGAAGCAAGGGGAAAACGCTGTAATATTTCCCCATACTATCAATGTAATTCAGGGGCAAGCTGGGGTACATAAAAGCAGGTTGGCAGAAAATATTTGTGCAGCCTTTTTGAAGTTGAACGGTAACACAAACGAACTACTGGGATTTAACAGGGCAAGCCTTAATGCAGCCCACACGGTTGTTTATGTAGATACCGAAAGGAATTTATCGGAACAGTTGCCGTATGCTTTACAGTCAATACAAATGAAAGCTGGTTATAATAGAGCCGACCACCCCAGCAACTTTGAGTACATAAGTTTATTACAAATAAACCGTAAAGATAGGTTTGCAACTTTAAATGAATGTTTGAACTATTTTAAGAAAAGCACAAACAACCCTTTATTCATTGTGCTTGACGTTTCAACTGATTGTATTGAGGATTTCAATAAGACTGATAAAAGTATGGAACTTATCGACCTTATGAATATGGCAATAAACGAACATAATGTAATATTCCTTTGCCTTATTCACGAAAACCCAAAGAGCGACAAAGCAAGGGGGCATTTTGGAACTGAACTAATGAATAAAGCCAGTACCGTTATGCAGGTAGGATTTGAAAAAGATGCCAGCCAAAATGATACTGATATTATACGGGTGAAATATTTGAAATGTAGAGGTACAGCAAAGCACACCCCGTTTTATATCAAATACAGTAATGAAGCCAAAGGGTTGGTTTTGGCAGATGCAACCGAAGTTTCGGGGGTAATAAATAACCGAAAGCAAAAAGCAAGCAATGAGGATATAATTGAATTTATTGAAATGTATTTAGGGGACGGGGCAACCTTAACACGAGTTGAGTTATTGGATAAACTTTGCAAAGATTTCAAAGCAAGCCAGCGAACTATTGAAAGCCGTATTACTGAAATATTGAGTTCAGATATTGAGATTTTCAACGAACAAGGGCAAAGCTGTAAACTGTCAAAGGAAACAAAAGAAAAAACCGTTTACTACAAACTTATTCCTATTGAACCCTTTTAATATCAAAGGTTTGCAAGTTTGCAAAATACGTTTGCAAAGGTTAATTACAAACAACCTTTCACGTTTGCAAGTTTGCAAACCCCTATACACGCCTTTGCAAATTGCAAACATAAATAAGTAATGATTGAACACCGTTACATATTAGAACCATACAAGGGAATGAAAACTGAAACAGGTTTACAGATAGCCGAAGGGTTGGGAGTTGCTGAAAGGACGTTTAAATACTTTCTGAATGTAAAGGAATTATTTACACGAATAAGCAGGGGCGAATATCAAAAGCTTATTTAATCAAATGCACTTTGCATTTATGGCACTAATGGCACAAACTAAATGCAGTAAGTGCAACAAATGCAACAAGTGCAAAGTGCAAAAGTAAATTAAACTATAAAACAAAATAAAATGACAAACGAAATTGATTTAAGAGATGAAAACGAAATAGAGTTAATTGGTTATAAAAATTGGCTGGACAATAAAAGAATAAGGGAAAAAGAAAACTTAGAGATTAAACAATTACGATATGAATTTAATATATTAACTCATAAAGTAAGTCTGTTGGAAAAGAAAATAAGCCAACTTAATAATGAATTTTAATTGAGTAACAACCGTTACATATTAGAACCTTACAAGGGAATGAAAACCCGTTACCGTTGCCCCGGTTGCCAGCAAAGGGATAAAACCTTTTCGCTTTATATTGATACCGAAACTTTGGAACACATACACCTCAAAGTTGGCAGGTGCAACCGGGAATGTAATTGCGGTTATCATTACACCCCGAAACAGTATTTTCAGGATAACAATATTTCATTTGATGCACCCCAGCACAAAGCATACAAACCGAAAACTACTAAACCCCAGGCAAAGCCCGTTTCGTTAATTCCAGTTGAGGTATTTAAAGCCAGCCTGAAAGCACACGAAACAAACCACTTTGTAAAGTTCCTTATTGATCTGTTCGGGGTTGAGGTTGCCAGCGACCTGGTAAGCCGGTATTTTATTGCCACCTCAAAGTATTGGAAAGGGGCAACAGTATTTTGGCAAATTGATACACAAGGTAAAATAAGAACGGGCAAAATAATGCTTTACAGCCCCACCACCGGCAAAAGGATAAAAGAGCCTTTCAATCATATTAACTGGGTACATAAAGCCCTTAAACAGCCTGAATTTGAGTTAAGGCAATGTTTGTTTGGTGAACATTTGATTAATCAAAGTTTATCAAAGCCGGTTGCCATAGTTGAAAGCGAAAAGACGGCTATAATTGCCAGCGTTTATTTGCCCCAGTTTATTTGGTTAGCGTTTGGGGGTATTGGTTTCAATCTTGATAAATGCAGCATTCTAAAGGGGCGAACCGTTACCCTATTTCCCGACCTCAACGGGTTTGAAAAATGGAGCAGTAAGGCAAAGGAACTTTCACAACTTGCAATATTTACCGTTTCCGATTTACTGGAACGCAAAGCCACCGAAGCAGAAAGGAAACAAGGGTTTGATCTTGCCGACTATTTAATAAAGTTTAATTGCAAAGATTTTGCCCTACCTGAACCCAAAACCACCCCAGCCGTTCAACCGTTGGGTGAGGTGAACCAATGCAGCACAATAAACAACACATCACTACATACTACTTATATATTGGAACAGTTACAGGAAATTGCAACAAATAAGTTTAGTAAAAGTATGTGTAAGAATAGGGTAAAATATATTGCAGCATGGGCACAAAGTATGGAACAGGTACTATTAGATGCCGACATAACATTAACAAATTTTTTAGCCAGTGTAAATATTAAGATTGATGTTAAATATGGCAATGCAATAGAAATATTGAGTTATAATAAAACACCTTGCCACCCTGAAAGCGAACAATGGCAAACGAACATTTTTACAATACCAAAATCAGATTACAGGAATTAAAAAATTACTTAACAATTAAATAGAATTAGTATGAAAACTACAAAACAAGGTTTACAAAAGTTAACAGAAACGGAGATTAAGATAAACAGTTTACTTGCACAAAAAAAGATTACTCAAATTGGCATTGATAAACTTTTAAACTTCAAACAAAAGCAAGTATTGGGTCGGGTCCTTACAAAAAAACTCAATGAACTTAAAAGCGATGATAGAGATGACTTTTTAGAAAAAATTGAAGACATAATACCAATAGATACAAAAACCCAGCTTTGGGAAAACAATCATGCAAATATTACAGCATCAATGACAAAATATATTGAAGAATATGGAAAAATGCCAACCAAAAATAAAATAGCAAGTGACACAGAATTAAGCAGACAAACTGTTTCAAAACATTTAAACGGCTATGATAAACACCCTTTGTATGCTGAGCAATTAAACCAGTTTAAATTTATGGCAGACCGGGTTTTGGCAAAGGTTATAAAAGCAGCTTCTTTGGGTGACATGAAAGCAGCAAGGCTTTACTTTGATATTATGGGAAATTTAGGTGTTAAGCAATCCGTCTTAAAAAGTACAATTAATACACAGAACAATTACATACAAATCAACCAAACTAAACTAAGCCAGGATATTGTACAGCAACTTACACCGGACCAATTAAATCAGATTGAAGCTGTTTTGCAAAGTGTTTCAATAGGTAATGCTGAAACTTAGATAAACTATTGTTTCATAAAGTAATAAGTTGTATTATTATTGTCAAAATGAAAATAAAATGGAACAAAAAAAAATACAACGCCCAAGTCAAGAGGATTTTGATAAAATGACGGAAGATCAACAAAATCTTTTATTAATTCAACTTCAGCAAGAAGATACTATGTCATGGCAAAAACATGCCGCACAAATTCAAGTTATGGTTTTTTGGCTTACTTTGGGCGGTGGTTTTGTTTGGATATTTGTGAATTTTTATAATGCAATATGAAAAAAATTATTAGTACAGTTTTTGCATTGATAATTTTTGTCAATTCTTATTCCCAAAAAAAGGAGGACAGTAAAATAATTGTGTCAGTTACCGATACAGCCGAACTTTACAAAAGAGTGAAAATTGCTTTGGTAAATACTGATTTTATAGTAAAGGATAATTATAACAAAGACACCTTAACTACTTATCCAATGGAAATGAAAACGATTCCTGGGTATGCCTTAGTTAAAGCCATAATAAACGGAAGCACAGTAACCTTATCAGGAGTATACGGATTAATGAAAATTAATGACTGGGGTTATACTGTAACTCCAAAAAATTATCAAAGAATAATTTATTACAAGGGAAGTAAAACGTGGAAATTAATAAAACAGGTAGCTGATAAATTGGGAGGACAAATTACATACGGGGAATAAATTATATTGATCTAAAATTAACATACATAATTATGAAATTAATTTTTATCCTTTTGTTGCAATTAGTTCTTATTAGTTCAAATGCACAAGATTTTCCTGGAAGTAATGTGTCTTTATTAGATGGGAAAGAGTTGAGGGTTATACCATATTTGTATTCTTATTTTTATAAAGACTTTGAATTAAAGAAAAAGATTAATGATAATGTCACTATTGGTGATAAAGGGTTACCCACAAGCGGAAATTTATTTAATAAAATATTTAAAGTAATTAAAATTGATAAGTACATTGATGTAATGTCAAAAGTTAAGTTTAAAATAAAATTAGATAACCCTGAAACTGGCGTAATATATTTCGACTATAATCCTAAAGAACAATCTTGGTTTCCTTTTGAAGTTATAGGAGGTATTGAATATCCAAAAGATTTTTTTTGTAAGGATATATCGGTAAGTGCCGATAAATTCACAAATGATACTACATACTATTCAGAGAATTCGGAAGATATTAGTATCTATAAAATAAAAAAGGGTGAGAAAAGTAATATCTATTTATCAATAAAAGCTATTGGTTATTCACTAAATACCTCAGCTAAAGGGGTGATACTTTTACTGGATAATAATCAAAAAATTGAAAGACCGGAGCAAAAGATTGACGTTAAATATGCTTCAGTTTCAAATTATTCTTATTCAACATTAATAAAACTGACAGAAAACGAAATTGAACTTTTAGTAAAAAATGCTATTACTGATTCAAGGTTATACATTTATGACAGCCAATATAGGTTCAGTAAAAAAATTAGTGAGTATATTAAATGTATACTTTTAAAGTAAAGTTATTTATCGTTCAAAAGTATGGTTTCTGTATGTTATTGTACCTTATTTGTACCTTGAAAGCAATGTAATAATGTAAACCCCTATCAATACGGCATTTCAGGCTATTAGATACTTTCTGTATCGGAAAGTAATCATCTTTTTCTTGTTTCATAAATCATCGTTATTGTTACATTGGAGTTGATGTATTTTATTTGAAACAGGCCAGCCAGGTATTTTTAGAACTGCCCGCAGATACACCATTGCAAAAGTAAATGAACCAAAAAGAAAAGTTTTGACGGCTTTGCCAGCCATTTTCAACCGGCAGGATAACCTTAAAATGGCGGCATCCATGCCCGGCACCGATAAAACAGGCGAGGGGTACATTTTAGATAAGAATAAACCTTAGAAATTTCTCCTTCATGTGACCAAAATCATTTTTATATGTAACCTAAGTTACATTTCCCAAAATAATCTAGTCTACATTTGTAAGTGAATATTCACTTACAATATGTAAAACCAAAAACATGAATGGGAAAAACAATATAGCCATTGGCTTCCTTACAATGGGATTTTTTATGGCCTATGGCTTCCTCTTGATTTATTTAAGAGATTTTGCACCAGGCAAAGCAGAATGGGTAAACGCTTACAGCCTCGGAAAACATTTTGAAACAAGGCTGGCTCATGTACACGGAAATTTGTTTGCTTTTCTGAATATTCTAATCGGGTTTTTATTACTGCATTTTAAAGATAAACTCCGGCATGCGAAAAGGATATCTTGGCTGGCTTTAACTGGCTTGCTAATGCCAGTTGGCATTTTGTCTGAAGTGTATTTTGGGTTACCTCCTGCTTTAGTATTGATTGGTGCTTTGGCTATGACAACTTCTGTAATATGGCTCGGAATGTCTTTTTATAAAATGAATCAACTGAATGCTTAAATATTTTTTTAAATGAAAGCGATGATATCTAACAGACAACTTGAAATTGTTGCAGCAGCAGGGAGGATTTTAACGGCTTCCGGAGTCAGTGGACTAACCATTAAAAATCTTGCCAAAGAAATGAAATTTTCCGAAAGTGCTATTTACAGGCACTTTGCCAGTAAAGAAGATATCATTATTGCGATGCTCGAATTTCTGGCTCAAAATATTGATGAGCGATTTAATAAAGCCATTACTACAAATCAGACACCGGAAGAAAAGTTCATATTACTACTGCAGAATCAATTTAGTTTCTTTAAAACAAATCCGCACTTTGTTGTTGCAGTTTTTTCGGATGGGTTATTAGAGGCCAGCACACGCATAAATGAAACAATTCATAAAATAATGGGTGTAAAAATGAAACACTTACTGCCCGTTTTAAAGGAAGGCCAGCAAAATAAAATATTTACCAATGCCATTTCTGCTGAAGATTTAATGCACATCGTAATGGGAACATTCAGGCTGCAAATGTTTAAATGGCGTGTAGCTAAATTTCAATTTGATATAGAACGAAGCGGAGATAAAATGATACAATCTATCTTAATCCTTATAAAATCAAAATAGTAAATGAGAACAATAATTTTTATACCATTTTTTGTGCTTGCCTGTACCATATTATCAAACGCGCAAACCACCTCTTTTCAAATTGCCATTGAGCCTGTAAACATTACTGGTTTAGGTGGCGTTCAGGCTTTTGCTTATGGTCAACATGATGGCAAGTGGCTTATCATCGGCGGCCGTATAGATGGCTTGCACCGCAGACAACCCTTTGCTTCATTTGCAGAGAGTGGTAATAACAAACAACTCATTGTTATCGATCCTGTTAATCTGCAAAAATGGTATGCCCCACTTAGCGCGCTTACTCCCGATTTGCAGGAACAGTTAAGTTCTACCAATATGCAGTTTCATCAAAATGGCAAGTATTTGTATATCACAGGCGGTTATGGTTTTAGTGGCTCACTGGATGATCATACAACATACGGAAAACTTACTGCTGTTGATATTCCCAATGCCATTACTGCCATTATAAATAAAAGTACTTTTTCACAGTATTTCAGGCAAATTTCTGATAGCAATTTTGCCGTAACAGGTGGGCATCTTAAAAAAATAAATGAGACTTATTATTTAGTGGGAGGCCAAAAATTCATTGGCAGATATAATCCCATGGGCCCCGATCATGGACCAGGTTTTTTTCAACAATATACGGATCAGGTCAGAAAATTTTCAATAACAGACGATGGCATTAATATCAGCATCAAACATGATCAAACGATTACAGATGCATCGGCATTTCATAGAAGGGATAATAATGTAGTGCCACAGATATTTGTAAATGGAAATGAAGGGTTAACATTGTTTTCAGGAGTATTTCAGCCAACCGCTAACATCCCTTTTTTAAATAGTGTGAATATTGATGAAAAGAGTTATACAATCAATCATTCTTTTGCCCAGTATTACAATCATTATCATTGTGCAGTGTTGCCTATGTACAGCCAGAGCAAGAATGAAATGCATAATATTTTCTTCGGCGGAATTGCACAATACTACGATAGCGCAGGCGTATTGGTTCAAAATAGCGAAGTGCCATTTGTAAAAACAATTGCCAATGTTACAAGAGATAAAGCCGGTCATTTATCAGAATACATATTACCTGTTGTGATGCCTTCTTTATTAGGAGCAGGTGCTGAGTTCATAGTACTGCCGTCTATTCCTCAATTTGCAAATGAGGTCATTAAGTTAGACAGTATTGATGCTGATAAAACTTTAGTTGGTCATATTTATGGAGGAATAGCAAGTACGGCAGCCAATGTTTTTTGGACAAATACAGGGCAAGAAAGTAAGGCCAGCAATCAGTTATTTAAAGTGTATATCATCAAGCATACCGAATCGGCTTTTGGGAAATTGAATAGCCAAAGTATAAATGGTTTGCAAATGCAGGTCTATCCCAATACAGACGAAGGCATTTTATCCATCAATTTCTTTTTGGCTCAAAGCACAGCTGTTGATCTGCAAATTACGGATGCCAATGGAAAGATCTTAAAAAAGGAAATTCTGACAGGGTTGAGTAAAGGCGAAAATACAGTTCAGAAAAATATAAAATCATTAAAAGCGGGCAGTACTTACCTGGTAACTATAAAAACCGGCGACATACAGGCTTCTCAAAAAATAAATATCGAACTATAAATGAGGTGAGATAAAAAAAACACTTCCCTACAGCATAGCCTCGATAGTCAGCTATTGCTCATCAAATAAAATAAAGGCTAATGAAGGTATTGAACATTCGCAAAAAATTAATGATCCTGGTATTCGCTTTAACAGGAATAAAGGCAACAAATGCACAAGTGTGGTCTTTACAACAATGTATTGACACTGCTCAAGTTTATAATAAATCTCTGCAAATAAGCAGGAATAATGTGGCCATTGGCCAGCAAAGGAAAAGGGAAGCAAAAGCTAATCTGATGCCTAAAATATCAGTCAATGCAGATTATAAATATTTTACTGATATGCCAACACAGTTAATGCCTGCCTCCATTTTTGGTGGTCCGGCAGGTAGTTTTAAGGAAACACAGTTTGGAGTGCCGCATAATATCAATGCCAACTTACAGTTAACGATGCCACTGTATAATCCACAGGTGTTTGGCGCTATACAAACAGCGAGGATAGCCACAACACTAAGCGATTTGCAATTGCAAAAAACGGAAGAACAAATGTATTTTGATATTTCTAATCTCTATTACAACGGGCAATTGTTACTGAGGCAATTATCGTTTATTGACAGCAACATAGTAAATACATCCAGGCTTTTAAGAAATATGCAGTTGCTTAAAGAGCAACTGATGGCAAAGGGTACAGATGTGAGCAAGGTTCAATTGCAAAAAGAACAATTGGAAACACAGAAAGAGTTAGTCAGCAGTAAATATGAACAGGTTATGACTGGGTTGAAATTTGTATTGGGAATTCCCCTTGACCAAAACATGCAAATTGAGCAGGAAATTCTTTACAAAAAAAGCAATGCCTATTCAAGTGCTCCGGCAATAGATATTCGCCTGGCAAATACACAATCCAAATTTTTGCTGAATGAATTAAGAACATTGAAAATGAGCAGGTTTCCTTCGGTCTCACTTTTTGGAACGTATGGTAAAACAGGTTTCGGCTACGACAAGCAACCAGATGATTTTTTAAAATTCTATCCCATCGGTTTTGCAGGTATTCAACTAAGCTATCCATTATTTAATGGTACAGTAACCCAGCGAAAAATAAGTCAGAAAAAATTAGAAATAAAAAACAGTGACTTGCAGGTGCAATTGGTTACCGAACAAAATGCTATGCAAATCAATAATGCAAAACGGCAATTAGCAGTTGCGCAAAAGTCTATTGAAACAACCAGTTCTCAAATCAGACTGGCCCAAACGGTTTATGGGCAAATTGTACTGCAACAAAAGCAGGGCGTAGCCTCTTTAACCGATGTTTTGCTGTCTGATACTGCCTTAAGAGAAGCCCAGCAAACCTATTTGTCTGCTGTGGTAGATTATTTTAAGACTGATTTGGAACTCAAAAAACTAACTAATCAATTAGGCATTAAAAATTAAAAATTACGAACTAATTAGCACCGACATGAAAAAAAAATCAATCAATTGGAAAAAGGCCTTATATATTTTAATCCCTTTGTTATTGGTGGCCATTATTGCTATTCGCCTTAAAAATAATAAGGATATAACCCAACAAAAAATTTATCAATATAATAAGGCGCAAGCCATCATTGTGCAAACTCAAACAATTAGATTGGAGAGCATTACTGCCGGGTATTTTTATACTGGCACATTTGAACCTAATAAAGAAACCAAACTCAGTGCCGAGTTACAGGGGAAAATAAATGCCATTTATGCAGATGCCGGCAGCCATGTAAAAAAAGGGCAGGCTCTCATTAAACTTGACGATGCCTTGCTAAACCAGCAATTGAATACAGCAAATGTACAGATACAGAATCTCACCTCAGAAGTTGACATTCAATTACAAGCAAATCAAATACAGATAAATGGGTTGGAGGATGATGTAAGGCGATACAACATTCTTGTGGCGGCAGATGCCATCCAGGGTATTCAACTAGAAAAAGCTGAATTGCAATTGCAAATTGCGAAAAATCAGCGCAGTACAATTATGCAAAAATCAGCCCTTAAAAATGCACAAGCCTTACGGGCAGGCATTATAGCACAATTAAATAAAACCATTGTCTACGCTCCTTTCAATGGGGTGGTAACTGCCAAGCTAAGTGAAGTTGGCGCTTTTGCATCGCCAGGTATTCCTTTGTTGCAGGTTACAGATATAAGCCAGTTAAGATTTACAGTTAGTGTCCCTGAAAGCGATTTAAAATTGTTCAATTACAAAAACAGTTACGACATTATTGCAGATGCAGTTCCTGAAATTAAGCTACAGGGAAAAACTTCTATGATTGGCAGCAAAGCAAATGTTGGCAATTCATTTCCTGTTCAGTTTATAGTTAATAATGTATCAAACCTGACCATTAAATCGGGCATGTTTGGAAAATTGAATTTGAAAAATGATACACCTGAACAAGGCGTCGTCATTCCTGCCTCTGTTATTGTTGGTTCAGAAAGTCAGCCGCAGGTTTATCTCGTAAAAAATGGCAAGGCTATTTTGCAAAACATAACTATATCCAAAAAATTTGAAAACAAAGTGGTTGTTTCAGCGGGATTAAAAGAAGGAGATGTAATGGTAACAAATGGTTTTATAAATCTTTTTGATGGGGCCCATGTGACCATTAAGAATTAGGAATTAAAAATTACGAATTATGAAGCATACATTATTTTATATCAGCATTCTGGTAATTACATTATTTACTGCTTGTAACAACAGCCGTAAAAGTAATGTTGTTGAGAAATCAGACTACACAAAAATGGGAAATAATATAGTAAAGAAAACCTTTGATACCCTTAGAAATTCGCTGCAAATGGCAATCAGCCAATCTGGTATTGAAGGCGCTGTGCCTTACTGTCAATCAGCGGCATATGCACTTACAAATAGTTATGTTTCCGATTCAGTAACGATAAGAAGAACAGCCTTGAAATACAGAAATCCAGCGAATAAACCCGATACATCAGAAGAGCGGATATTAACAATTTTTGCTTCATTAAAAGAACAGGGTATAATAAATGATTCCATAAAGCCAATAACTGAAGAAGGTAAAAATGGCAACATTCATTTTTACAAGCCAATCATGTTGCAGCAAATGTGTACTTCATGTCATGGCAGTAAAAGTGCCGATATACAGCCACCCGTGTGGAAAGCCATTACTACGCTTTATCCTTTGGATAGGGCATACGATTTTAAAACCGGCGATTTAAGAGGCATGTGGCATATCATTTTTTTGAAATCAATTAAAAATTAGGAATTACGAATTAAAAATTACTAAAATGAAGTCAAATAATATTATACAGGAAAAATCATTTGCTTTTGCAATTAGAATTGTGAATTTGAATAAGCACTTAATTTCCGAAAAGAAAGAATTTGTTTTAGCGAAACAACTTCTGCGAAGTGGAACTTCTATTGGAGCAAATGTAGAAGAAGCCATTGGTGGTGTTTCTGATAAAGATTTTCTAAATAAGTTAGGCATAGCATATAAAGAAGCAAGTGAAAGTATTTATTGGTTGAAGCTTTTGCAAGCAACGGATTACATTACAAAAGATGAATTTGAAAGTATTCATAATGATGCTGAAGAAATTTGCAAAATACTTGGCAAAATTCAAATCACGAAGAAAACCCGTCATTCTTAATTTTTAATTCCTAATTGGCAAAAAATGAATCTTACAGAAATATCAATCAAACGTCCATCGCTGATAATCGTTCTTTTTAGTGTGCTTACCTTATTAGGCATTATTGGATATAACAACCTGAGTTACGAACTGATGCCCGATTTTAATCAACCGGTTGTAGTTATTAAAACGGTATATCCGGGTGCTGAACCCGGAGAAGTGGAAACTTCCGTGTCAAGAAAAATTGAAGATGCTTTATCTAATATGGAAGGGGTAGATTATCTGGTTACAAAATCATTACCCAACGCTTCTATCATCATTGCCAATCTTAAATACGGAACGGATCTGGATAAGGCAATGCAAGATGCCCAACGCTATATTGACAATATCCGTAAAGATTTACCTGCAGATATTTTAAGTCCGGTAATGAGTAAGGTATCGCCAAATGATTTACCAATCATGTCTATCAGTGCTACAAGTAATTTGCCTGCAACAGCATTTTATCAGAAAATGAAAGATGAATACCTGCCGCAAATACAACAGTTGAAAGGTGTAGCAGAGATTACTATTTTAGGTGGTGAAGAAAGAGAAGTACAGGTTAAAGTAAACCAGGGAAAATTGAAACTGTTTAAACTATCGCTTTCACAGGTGGTAGATGCTGTTAACCGCTCAGGACTTGATTTACCAGCCGGTAAAGTACAAACAGACAAAGAAAACAGTTCGGTGAGGTTAACAGGAAAATTTACAACAGTAGAAGATATAAAAAATGTGCAGCTGGCCATGCCGCTTCCCGGCAGCCCGGTGTATTTAAAAGATGTGGCTACTGTAACTGATGGCATTAAGGAAACAACTTCTATCAGCCGGTACAATGGTAAAAATGGTATTGGACTCATGTTGAAAAAACAGGGAGATGCCAATGCTGTTGATGTTTCAAAATTGGTTCGTAATAAATTCAAATCCATTGAAGCACAAAATACAAATGCAGGAGTTAAGTTTATTATTGCCGATGACAGTACCGACAATACTATTGCAGCAGTTAATTCAGTGGTGTTCGATTTAATATTAGCAGTATTATTGGTTTCATTGGTAATGCTTTTATTTCTGCGGAGTTTCATAAATTCATTAATTGTAATTGTTGCCATTCCAACATCTTTAGTTACCGCGTTTGCCGTGATGTGGTTATTGGGTTATACACTAAACCTGATGACCTTGCTTGCCATGTCATTGATCATCGGTATCCTGGTAGATGATGCCGTAGTAGTATTGGAAAATATTCAAAAGCATTTAGACAAAGGGAAAGACAAACGGGTTGCCGCCATTGATGGCCGTATGGAAATAGGGTTTGCAGCATTGTCTATCACTTTGGTGGATGTGGTGGTGTTTTTACCCATCCTGTTTTTACAGGTTTTTGTGGCGGATATGCTCAAACAATTTTCGGTGGTAGTGGTAACTTCTACACTCACCAGTTTGCTGGTAGGATTTACACTTACACCGTGGTTAGCTTCACGTATTGGTATGAAAGAAGATTTGAAACCTACTAATTATTTTAATCGTTTCCTGCTTTGGTTCGAACATCAGTTAGATCAATTTATCAACTGGTATGGCAAGCAATTAGAATGGGTGTTAAGTCATAAACTGATATTTACAGGAATAGTAGTATTGCTTTTTGCAATGACTTTGGGTATCATGAAGCAGGGGATTATTGGGAAAGAATTAATTTCTACCGGGGATCAGGGGAAATTCAGGATGGCTTTGGAATTTGATAAGTCAACATCTATCCAACAAAATAATTTGATAGCGCAGCAGGTAGAAACCTATATTCTGCAACAAAAAGAAGTGGCAACAGTATTCAGTAATGTAGGCGGGCCAAGTACAGGTATAGGAAGTTTAGGGGTAGGCTCGGCCAATAAAACAGAATTTACTATTCAACTAAAATCTAAAAAGGAACTCAATAATCTGGCTACCGAAACCTTTATGAAAACACTTCGGGAAGATTTGAAATCCAGGTATCCTGCGATAAATTATTCGATGGCAGCATTGGGTTTAATTCCACGTTCTGCTCCCATTGAAATTACTTTAAGCGGCAGTAACCTGAATTTGGTAATGACATCAGGCAAAGAATTAAAATCCATCGTAGAAAAAATTCCCGGCGCTGATAATGTCCGGTTATCAGTAGAAGCCGGAAGCCCTGAATATAAAATAATTCCCGACAAAGATAAGATGCAACGATTGGGGTTAACAACGGCTTATGTAGGAGTAAATTTAAGAACAGCCTTTACTGGAAATGATGACGCAACGCTTACAGAAAACGGAACAGCGTATCCTGTAAGAATTTGGCTGGATGAATTTGAGCGAAAAAATTATGATGATGTAAAACGCTTGTCAATTGTAAATTCAATGGGTTTGCCAATAGAAGTTTCTCAATTTGCAAATGTTGAAAGAGATAATTCGCCTTCGCTGTTAGAAAGAAAAGACCGCCAACCGGCTATTACACTCACTGCAGATGCTTTGGGACGTCCATCCGGAACCGTAGCTGATGAAGTGGTTGCTTGCCTTAAAAAAAATCCTTTGGCAGATGGAATTAGTATGACATGGGGAAGCGATATTAAAAGACAGAACGATAGTTTTGGTGCATTGGGTTCTGTTTTAATGATTTCTTTTTTGCTGATTTATTTAATTATGGTGGCATTGTACGATAATTTTGTGTATCCATTTGTTGCCTTGTTTTCCATTTTGGTAGCAACCATTGGTGCTTTTCTTGCATTGAATTTAGCATTAAGTAATTTAAGTTTATTCGCCCTGCTTGGTTTGATCATGCTGATGGGATTGGTTGTTAAAAATGCTATTTTAATTGTAGATTTTACCAATCAGTTAAAAGCAAATGGCATGCATTATAAAGACGCCTTGATTAAAGCAGGCAAGGAACGTATGCGGCCAATATTAATGACCACATTGGCAATGGTATTTGGTATGCTGCCTATTGCTCTGGCTAAAGGTACTGCCAGTGAATGGAAAAACGGATTAGCCTGGGTTATCATTGGCGGGCTTTTGTCATCTTTAATATTAACCGTTTATTTAGTGCCGATGGTTTATTTTGTGGTGGATAGGTTGAAAGAGAAGTTTGCAAGAAAAACTGCACAAACCACAGAAATAAAATAGCTCATGTATGCCTTCAGAAAAAGTATTGGGAAAGGGGTTTACAGGAATAATTGTCACTTGGCTCTGTTATACTTGTA
>CANKNL010000009.1 GCA_947483345.1 Chitinophagaceae bacterium
CATTGGGATTAAATGGGAATGCTGAACAATACGGTTTAAACAGAGATATTCTTGCTAAAAGCCTTGATCCGGGAGATCCATTATTAAACTCTTCCTCTGCAACAAAAATGGCTTTTGATGCCGGCTTTTCCTTTTACGTTTATGGTGATAACTGGAGTGTTGGCGCTTTTGGAGATAACCTTTTTGAAAGCAGAATGACATTTTATAACAATTCTCAGGCCAAATTATACAGGCATTTTTATGGTATGGGCCAATTAGAATTTGAATTGGATGAAGACCGGACCTTTACTCTTTTACCTGCCGTTTTGATTAAAGCAACTACGTCTGCTCAGGTTCAATTTGACTTGAATTTAAACCTGATTCATATGGATAATAAATGGATAGGGGTTCATTACAGAAACAATCAAACACATACCCTATCGGCAAATGCCGGCTTTTTGATTAATGAAAAACTGGTGATTGGATATGCATATGATTTTCTGCCTAATAAGCAAAATAATTTTTCTTCAGGATTCAATAACAGCCATGAAATAACTGTTGGTTTCAGGTTTATTAAAGAAACAAATAATTCTCTTCGAAATATCCGTTGCCCAATTTTATAATAATCCGAAATTCAATCCCCTGATAATTATTATTTCTCAGAAGATAACGAGTGGTCCCGGCAAGAATCGAACTTGCATCTAAAGTTTAGGAAACTTCTATTCTATCCATTGAACTACGGGACCTGAAATTTGGATGGCAAAAGTAATATTTTTGCTTTAAAATTCGGGTTTAATTTAAACCGTAGTTCATTTTTATTCTTTCACAAAACGCAGCACCCTCGATTTATCTTTTTCGGTTGTTGCTGAAATGGTATAAGTTCCTGATGCCAGTTTATGTATAATAAAGTTGATACTATTAAGTCCCGATGTAATATTTTTCATCTGTTTATCAACCACCCTACCCTGCATATCCATTATTTTTATTTCAACAGGTGCTGCTGAACTGCTTAATAAATTAAGACTAAAACTTCCATTTATAACCGGGTTTGGCGACATACTGATCATATCGAAACCCTTGCTGTTATTAGTGAGCGCCACTATATTGCTGTAATTGCTGTTACCATCAGCTGATATCATTTTTAACCGGTAGTAATTTACTCCGGGTAATGGATTGGCATCTGAATAATCAAACGGTTGGTTGCAACGCAAAGCTGTAGCTGTAATATTGTAAATGCTGTTAAAGTTTATTCCATCAGCGCTGCGTTCCAGTATCAGTGTTGCAGATGAGCTTGGATCGCAGGTTACTTTCCAGTTAAGTAAATGCTTACCCCCTTGCCGGGTTCCGTTAAAATAGTTTAGTGTTATGGGCAATGTATGGTACAGGTTGGTGTGTGCATAGAATCCGGAAAACCCATTTACCGGCATAGTAAGCTCCCAGTAATTGAAAGTACTGTTGTAATAAACGGTTGTTGGTATGATCAAAAAACCGGCAGAATTGGTATAGTAGCCCGGTGCCGGATTGCCGGCATTATGCGGAGCAATAGGCACACCGTGATATTGTGTTACCCGTACATTGGTAATACTGGGATCTGCATTGCCACCGTTTGCCACAGTAGGCAGGGGCGGAAAACCTGTTCTGTGAAGATTGAACTCTGTAAATTCCTGGTCAGTAAAATAAAGTATTAATGTGGCCGTTGACGAGGCTGCATTGGTTGCCGGTTCAATATCAAAATGCCTTTGTACATAAGGCTCGTTATTAAAGACTTGCACAGAAGGGTCGATAATAACCTTGCTGCTGATTGATCCGTTTACCGGGGATGCTCCTGAAGGTACAACTCTCGCTATCAGGTTACAAAAAGTATCTAAATAAGTAGTACCACTTGGTGCAACTATTGCCGAAGTAAAAACCTGTGGCCCACCGGTTGATGCAGCCAGTAAACCAGTAAAGCCATTAGTTGTATTAACAGTTACAAGGGATGAATCCCTGCAGCCTCTTGCATCCTTCACCCTGATGAGATATGTATTTGCATGAAGGCCGGTAAAAATAGTACTGGACTGAAAAATAACACCATCTTTACTGTATGTAAGTGCTGTTGTTCCTCCAACTGCATTCGCTGTAATAGTACCATCACTACGTCCACAGGATGCAGGTGATGAAGTGGCTGATAAAGATGGCCCTGCTAAATTTAAAACAGTCACCGCAAGTGTCTTTACACAAAGGTTTACATCTCTAACATATAAGGTATATCCTCCAGCAGTAACCCCGTTAAAGATATTGCTACTTTGGTATGTTACTCCGTCTTTTGAATATTGAAGCGCTCCCGTACCACCCGATGCAGTTGCTGTAATGCTGCCATTATTTAATCCGCAGGCTGCATGTGTAATTGCTGCTGTTAATGTTTGCGGCCCTGGTAAGTTAGCTACAGTTACAGCCCTGGTATTAAGACATCCGTTTATGTCCCTTACGGTGATGATGTAGTTGCCGGGTAATAATCCGTTGAATATATTCGATAACTGAAAATTTGTTCCATCATTGCTGTATTCAAATCCGCCACCACCACCCGATGCAGTAACAGTGATGCTTCCGGTTGGGTTATCACAATTAGCCGGCGTAGAAGATGCAGCGGTTATAGCTGGTCCGCTGGCATTGGCAACAGATATACCGGTGGTGGTAATGCAATCACGGGCATCTTTAATATACACGGTGTAAAAACCTGCAGCCAGGTTACTGAATGTACCGCTGCTTTGAAAAACTGTGCCGTTAATACTGAATGTATAAGGCTGTGTTCCCCCGGTACCGGATGCCACTATACTTCCATCTGTATTATTACATGATGCAGCAATAGTGAAAGCAGTTGCCAACGGCAGCGATGTATTACTGATGGTTACCGGTAAAGTACTGTAACACTCGTTTATATCTTTTACATACAGCGTATAAACCCCCGGAGCTAAATTTGAAAATACATTACTACTCTGGAAAATAGTTCCGTTGATACTGTATTGCAGCGGCGGCACAGCACCTGTTGCATTGGCAGTAACCGTTCCATTATTTAAATTACAAGTAGCCGGCTGTAAAGCAGCTGTGATTGTTGGCACAGCCGCATTGGATAAAATTACATTGGCTCCTGTAATACAACCGGCACCATCTTTTACTGTTACTGCGTGCAGGCCGGGTGCTAAATTATTAAATACACCGCTGGAGAAATAAGTTCCCCCATCAATATTGTAAGTGTATGGACCTGCGCTTCCGCCACCAACTGCGGTTATATTTCCGTTGCTGGCATTACAGGTTGGATTGACCTGCGTAGTTGAAATAGTTGGCCCACCTGTTGAAGGAACCGCTACAAAAAGGGTGGTTAAACAGGCTCCGGGAATATCCGGAGGGCCGGTTACAAAATCAGCATCATCGGCAATAACAATTGTATGCGCACCTGATGACAGATTGGTAAATGTAAAAGTATTTCCACCCGGTGGGAAAAAAGTTACCCATGTTGCAGCATTATCAATATTGGCATGGTATGGTGTACTGGCGCCTATGCCGGTAATGGTTATTGTTCCGGTACTGGCATTACATAATGTTGCTGTTGAAGTGGCGGTTGCCGTGGCAGCAACACCACTTCCAATGGTTACAAGCCGGGTGAACATACAGCCGTCATCATTCCTGGCCGTTATGGTATGCGTACCCACACTTACCGGGTTGAATTGGTTTGCTGTAGTAAATGCACCAGCATCTAAACTAAACTCATAATGGTTTCCTCCGCCACTGGGTTCCCCCTTCAGGTTTTTTATTCTTCCTGTTTGGCCGGTGCAGGCTAATGCATCTTTTAAAACAAACGTCACATTTGTAATTGCATTACCGGCTCCCGAATTGGTTATGGTAACCGACTGAGATATTGTACAACCTGTTGCATCCTTTACAATAATGGTATGCAAACCCGGCGCAACATCTATAAATATATTTATCGATTGAAAAGCACCTCCGTCAATATTATAGGTTAATGGAGCTAAGCCGCCGCTGCCCGTTGCCCTTATTACCCCGGTGGCTGCGCCACAGGTTGCTTGTCGCTCAATACTTACAGATAATGAAGGCCCCGTGACAGATCCGACAGTTGCAGGTTTTGTAACAATACAGTTATTGGCATCCTTTACGTAAACGATATAGTTACCACTGGCTACCCCTGTAAAAACATTTCCGGGCTGATAAACTGTTCCGTTTATACTATATTGTAATGGTGCGGCGCCACCTGTTGCAGTTGCTGTTATTACGCCATTATTTAAACTACAACCTGATACAATAGTACTTACAGCAAGAGACAAACCCGATATATTGGCTACTACTACACCAGCCGATTTAATACAACCATTGGCATCTTTTACATAAGCCGTATAGCTGCCTGCTGTTAGTCCTGTAAAAATATTTCCTGCAACGTAAGTCGTACCATCAATACTATACTGATAACCCGGCGTACCGCCACTGGGGGTAATGGTAATAATTCCGTCATTAACATTGCATGATGTTGGCGTTGCAACAGCCATAATAGATGGACCGGCCGTATTGCCAACTGTTATAGACAATGTGCCAATACATCCATTGGCATCTTTTACATAAGCCACATAATTTCCTCCAGCCAATGTATTAAACACATTACCCACCTGGTAGGTTGATCCGTTGATGCTGTATTGATAACCCGGTGATCCGCCACTGGCAGTAATGGTAATAGTTCCGGTATTAACATTGCAGGCAGATGCGGTGGATGTAGCGCTTGCTGTTGGTCCGCCAACACTGGCAACCGTAACACTCACTATGTTTGTACAACCGCTTGCATCTTTCACTGTAACTGTATAGGTACCGGCTCCAAGCCCGGTAAAAATATTTCCGGGTTGAAATGTAACACCGTTGATACTGAATTGCAAAGGTGCAAGACCTCCGTTGCCGTTGGCCGTAATGGTTCCGTTCACATTATTACAAAGCGCTGATGTGGAACTTGCTGTAACAGATGGCGCAGGCGAATTGGGAACAGTAACTGTTGTGGTGCTTATACACTGGTTAACATCCCTTACAGTAACTGTATAGTTACCCGGCACCAGGTTAATAAAAACATTACCGGGTTGAAAAACATTGCCATTGATGCTGTATTCCAGCGGCGATGTTCCTCCCGAGCCAAAAGCGGTGATGGTTCCGTTATTGCTTCCACAGGTAGCTGCAGCAGGAATAGCAGAAATAGATGGTGCAGGCGTACTGGTAATAGTAACCACTGCAACGTTTATACAGTTTGCTGCATCTTTTACAGTAAGCGTATAAGTACCACCTACCAGTCCGGTAAAAAAGTTATTGCTTTGAAAACTTGTTCCGTTAATACTGTATTGATATGGCGAAGTTCCGCCGGTAACATTGGCTGTAATAGTGCCGTTATTATTTGCACAGGTTGCATTAGTTTGTGTAAAACTTACTGCAGGCCCGTTGGAATTTAATACAACTACAACACCGGTGTTTTTACATCCTGCAGCATCTTTTACAGTAACTGTATAAACCCCTGCACCCAACCCCGTGAACGTACCACTTGCAAAAAAATTAATTCCGTCAACACTGTAGGTATATGGTCCTGCAGTTCCGGAGCCGGATACGGTTATGGTTCCGCCGCTTGTACCACAGGTGGTGTTGGTATGACTAACGCTTACGGTAGGCCCGGGTACGGTAAAGGATGCAGTTGCCTGTGCACCACTACACGCAAGATTTATCGTTGCTACAATAGTATAGTTAATATTAGGACTTAATCCGTTGAATAGGCCGGTTGTATTAACAGCTAACTGTGTTGTGCCATTAAAAAGTGTATAGGTTATTACAGAACCTCCGGATGGTGCAGGGCTTACAGTAGCTGTTGCGCTTGCAGTAAGACAGTTGGGAATAACATTTACCGTATAAGTGGTAGAAACGCAATAAGCAGATACATCAAACGAACCAACAAACCCATCGCCACTTGCATAGATGAGTTTACGTGATTCATCGTAGGCCAGATCATAAACAGCCTTTCCATTAAATCCGGGTATCGTAATGTCGGGTGCTGCAACGTCATCAAAACTGCTGCCATTGAATTTGTACACTTTTATCAAACCGTTTCCTTCGCCCACAAAAATATGATCGCAGGCATCTGCAATAATGCCTCCCTGCATTTTTGCCGTGTTGGCTGTTACAAGAGTGCTGCCAACGCCGGCTCCGGTTGCTTTATCAAATGCTTTTAAATTTTTTCCATCCCAGTAATATAAGTAAGATGCATTGAGCGAAAGCATATTGGCAGAATTGTCATCATAAGTTGCAAAATTAGCCGACATATAAGGCCGGTTTCCGGCTTCCTGCACTACTGTAAATCCCGAAGGCACATTCCAGGAAATGGTTGCAGCACTGTACGGTGCAGTGTTTTTATATATCTTATTATTGATAGCCGGCGTTACAAATAATGAGGCAAACAGTGTATAAATATCGTTGGTGGTAGGATCCAGCACCATATCAACCATATCCTGGCAAACTGTACCGATGCCGGTCAGATTCAGTGGCGTAATGGTTGTAGATGGGGGTGTTAAAATACCAAGATTTAGATTTGAGCTTGTACCACCCCCAACAACCAGAATCCTGGGAGAACCATTATTACAGTTCCAGTACATTTTCCAGTTTTCATTAAAAGCCGTGTTGCCGGCAGAAATATAATTATCATAAAGGCCGGTTGTACTGATGCGTACAACCTGGTATCCTGTGGTTGGATTAAAACCTTGTCCTAAATAAATATTTCCTGAACTTTTATCTACTACCCAGCCACCATAATAAGGCCCAAAAGTCCATGCAGGATTTGTAGTAGAGCCATTGAATGTCCATTGCAAAACCCCTGCTGCATTATATTTAGCCAGTTTATACTGGCTGCCATCGCCACCACCGGTTACATAAATATTTCCGGCATAATCAAAATCAACGTCTTTGGCCTTTCCGGAATTAACACCACTTAAATTTGTAGTGGCAGTAACAAAAGGATCAATAACAAGTGGCTTGCTTTTGTCATACCCTTCAGGAAAATTAAAACCGATTTCTTTGCCGGCTATTTGATATACAGATTTTACCTGTACCGCATTTTTATCCGATAACCCGTTGGCATAATAACTTAACGGAGATGTTGTTGAAATTCCGTTGATGTCCGTACTAATAACAACCCCGCCATTGGTCTGTTGTTTGATTTTTACCACATCCCCTCCAAAATTCATCTTTACAACACTCAAATCAGCTCCGGGCTGTATGATCAGACTATATTCAAAACCAACCTGACCATCATTATTGAAATGGTAAACAATATCTATACCGGGATACATGTTTTTGTACGTAATACTCCTGTATCCATGTGCTTTTTCTATCAAAGATCCATATGTATGATAAGCTGTTGTTCTATCCGATGCCATTATAGAAACCTCAGGATTACTTCCCTGCCATTGCATGGTAATTACCCGGTCGGTTATCATGCGCTTTTTTTCAATTTCGGCTTCTGACACTCCCTGCCTTTCCAGTTTTTCTTCTTCCTTCCTGGATATTTTCTTTATTTTTCTTTGCAGGTATATAATTCCATTGGTAGTAAACAATACCGGCATATCAAGCCCCTCATAACCATACTTTACCGTACCCAGGTTTTCATAACCCGATACCTGTTTCCCGAACTGCCCTTTGTTTTCAACAAATACAGCACCCGCAGCAATTGTTTGCTTTAAATTACTGAGGGTTTTTCCTGGTGTTATAGATGCCGTTTGTGAAAAACAGAGCTTCCCGGTAAAAAGAAGTATCGTTAAGCAGGTTTTTACAAAAATATTATCTAAGAAATAATTCTTATGTCTCATGCAGTTTATTTAAAAAAAAACAAGGTACCTGTATATTAATGTTACAACAACAATTTTTAACTGAACATGCAATACAAGCATTTGTACAGGCATAAAAGCATGGTGAAGTGGTTATAAATAGCCCTGAATTGCAAAAACAATATGCCTGATATTTTTAATGTAAGGCCGGGATAAATCAGGAATCAATGCCGTATTTTGCCATTATTATATTGAAGATTTTCGGCAGAAATAAGGGTATCAAATGACAAAACTACATTTTAACTGTAAAGCTTATCTTTGCCCTCCTTAAATTTTTACGTTTATGAAGTGGTTGAATATTCTTATCAAGTATCGTTTATGGCTGGGTATTGCCTTTTTGGGCCTGGCCATATTCACCAATATACAAGCCGGTTTTTGGCCTTCATTTGTATTATATCTGATTGCCGTTATCGCCATTGTGGGTCATTTTTTATTTGGGCCTATGCGGTTAATTCAAACCTATATGGAAGAAGGCGATATGGAAGGCGCAAAAAAAGTAGTGGATTCAATATGGTTTCCGGCTATTCTGATTAAACCTGTACGGTCAGTTTATTATACCATAAAAGGCAATCTGGCCATGGTTGACCAGGATTATACAAGTGCTGAAGTGATGATGAAAAAGAGTCTTGCACTCGGTGGAGGTGCTTTAACCAAGCAGGCCGAAGGGCCAAATAAACTCCAATTAGGCATGTTGTATATGCAAAAAGGAGATATTAAACAAGCCGAAAGTTTTATACGCCAGGCCATAAGAGCAGGGCTACCCGATAATGAGAATAATGCCGCCGCATACTTACAGCTATGTTCTATTATGATGAATAAAAGAGAGTTTAGGGCAGCTAAGGAATATTTTAAAAAGGCAAAGGGATTTAAACCTACCACACCTCAAATAGTGGATCAGATAAAACAAATTGAGAAGTATATAACCCGTATGCCGGGATAGAGGCATCAGACAGATTTCGCTGATTTGGGGCATTTGCACTGATTTTAATTTGTTCAAATCTGTGGCATCAGCGTTCTATTCCCCAAACAATTCCACCACTTTCTTAAAACGGAAATCAAATATTTGTTGCAATTGTTTTTTTACAAATAAGGCATTAGCCATATCTCCTAAAAACCAAACTGGTAGTTTATAGTGAACAATATCTGTCATCTCCACTGCGCCCTCTATGGCTTTAAAATGATGCTGGTGGTGCCACATACTATACGGACCGTAACGCTGTTCATCCACAAAATATTTTTTGTCATCTACATGGGTAATTTCAGTCATCCAATATAAGGGAATACCCAAAAATGGGCTTACTGTATACTCAATAACCTGTCCGGCATACATCGTATCACCATGATATTTAGATATGGTTTTAAAGCCCATATGATCGGGAGTTATGGCTGCCAGGTTCTGAGGATTGCTGAAAAAATTCCAGGCTTCATCTAAGCTGATGGGGATTTTCTGTACGGTTTTAAGTGAATAAACTTTACTCATAACCTCTATAACATCAGGGTATATATTTTGTTCACTAAAATTAACATCAAGTATCGGCTATCCAGTATCTTTGGTTTATGCGTCATTACCGTGAATTATTACAAAATAAATTTGATGAAGAATATCAAAAACTTAATACAGAACAGTGCCGGGCCGTTAATACCATTCAGGGGCCGGTAATGGTCATTGCCGGACCAGGAACCGGTAAAACACAGATTCTGGCAGCCCGAATAGGGAAAATTTTATTGGAAACAGATGCGTTGCCCGAAAATATTCTTTGCCTCACTTACACCGATGCCGGAACAATTGCCATGCGTAAACGGTTACAGCAATTTATTGGTGCCGATGCTTATAAAGTAAATATTTACACCTTTCATGCTTTTTGTAATGACGTGATACAGGATAATTTAAACCTGTTTGAAAAAAAATCCCTGGATGCTGTTTCAGAACTGGAAAGCATTGAACTGTTTAAACAATTGATTGACGCCTTTCCCAAAGGCCATCCTTTAAAAAGATACCGCGGCGATGTGTATTACGAAATCAACAACCTGCGCCATTTATTTTCATCCATGAAACGGGAAGGCTGGACGGCTGATTTTATTAACCAGCGGATTACTGATTATATCAATGATTTGCCTAATAGGGATGAATATGTGGCCAAGAGAAAGGTTAAAGAGTTTAATAAAGGGGATGTGCGTACCGATAAGATTGAAGAAGAGAAAGAAAAAATGGAAAGACTTCGTGCAGCCTTACAGGAGTTCGCCAATTTTCAAAGTCTGATGCGCAAAAAGAATCGCTACGATTTTGATGACATGATCAATTGGGTGATCACCATGTTTGAAGACAATAAAAACATACTCGCCAATTACCAGGAAAAATTTCAATACCTGTTGGTAGATGAATACCAGGATACCAGCGGCACACAAAATAAATTAGTGTATTTGCTGATCAATTACTGGGATAAGCCAAATGTATTTGTGGTGGGCGATGATGACCAGAGCATTTACCGTTTTCAGGGCGCCAACGTGGAGAACATGCTGGAGTTTGCAAATCGCTATACCAAAGATTTAATGACGGTTGTATTAACCAGCAACTACCGCAGCACACAACCTATTCTGGATATCTCTAAAACACTCATCAACCGTAATGAAGAAAGGCTGGTAAAACAGATTGACGGACTGAGTAAAGAATTGATCAGCTCCCGAAAAGAGTTGATGACACTTAAAAATCTGCCCATACTACATGAATACAATTCGGCCAAAGAAGAAATGGCCGACATGACTAACCGGGTAGATGAATTAATAAAACAACATGTTGAGCCTGGAAGAATTGCCATTATTTATAAAGAAAATAAATATGGCGAAGAACTGGCAACCTATTTCCGGTTGAAAAACATTCCATTTTACAGTAAAAGAAGCATCGATGTGCTGATACATCCTTTTGGCAGTAAAATCATTCAACTGCTGCGTTACCTCAATGCAGAGCATGATACGCCCTATGGTGGCGATGAGATGCTTTTCGAGATCTTGCATTTTGATTTTTATAAAATACCTCCCATCTGCATTGCCAAACTTACTGTTGAAGCCAATACGCTTAAATATAAAGGGGAGCAGACTTCTATCCGTAAACTTTTGTCTGACAAAACAAACAAACCGGCGCAAAATTTATTTGATACCGGCATACATGAAGGATTAAAAAGCTTCAGTTTTATGATCGAAAAACTGATTGCTGATGTGCCTAATATCACTTTACTGGAATTGTTTGAACGACTCATTCAACATGCAGGGGTATTAAACTATATCATGCAAAGCGATAATAAAATTTCATTGATGCAGTTATTAACTGCCTTATTTGATTTTATTAAAGACGAAACCGGCAGAAACCCATCCCTGCAACTAAAAGAACTGATCAGCATCTTTGATCTGATGCAAAAAGAAGACATTAGTTTACCCATGATTAAAGTAGCAGGTACCGATAAAGGCGTAAACCTGTTAACCACACATGGCAGTAAGGGTCTGGAATTTGAGTATGTATTTTTTGCAGGTGCCAATGCCTCTTACTGGGAAAAGAAACGCAAACCCGGTGGTGGGTATAAATTTCCCGATACCATGTTCGCTTCTCAACCGGCATCTACCGATGATGAAGAACTACGCCGCTTATTTTATGTAGCCTTAACCCGTGCCGAAAAACACCTGTACATCTCTTATGCCAAATTTAAAAACGATGGCAAGGAACTGGAACCTTCTATGTTTATCGCCGAAATTCAGGAAGTGCATGAGCTGCCGGTTGAAAAAATTGTTTTAACAGAAGAACAGCAAATGGAATTTGAAATGCTGCATTTTACAGCACAGGCTCCTGAAATTGAGCAGGCTGAAGAGGATTTTATTTCAGGCATTTTGGAAAAATTTGTGATGAATGTAACGGCTTTAAACAGTTACCTGAATTGTCCGCTTAATTTTTATTACCGTAATCTTATCCGTATCCCATCAGGTAAAAGCGAAGCCACTGAATTTGGAAGCGCCATACATCATGCACTGGAACAGTTATTCCGTAAGATGCAGGATAGTAAGAAAGAACTTTTTCCTGCAAAAGAAGAAATGATGGCAGACTTTAATTGGTACATGCATAAGCACCGGGAAAATTTTACTAAAGAAGCATTTGCCAGACGGATGGAATATGGTGATGACGTATTGAGAAATTACTATGATAAATACATCAACAACTGGAACAAAGTAGTAGCTGTTGAACGTAACATCAGGGGCATTGTGGTTAACGGTGTTCCGCTAAAAGGCAAACTGGATAAACTGGAGTTTAATGGCAAAGAAGTAAATGTGGTGGATTACAAATCTGGTAATATTGATAATGCCATTCCAAAAATTAAACCACCATCCGATAAAGACCCCAATGGTGGTGATTACTGGAGGCAGGCCGTTTTTTACAAAATTTTAATTGACCATTACGAGCAAAAAGACTGGCAGGTCATTAGTACCGAATTTGATTTTATTGAACCTGATAAAAAGGGCGAATACCGCAAAGAAAAGATCGTTATTACTACACAGGATACAGAAACCGTAAAGCAACAGCTTACTACAGTATGGCACAAGATACAGGCCCGCGATTTTTATACAGGCTGCGGAAAGGCGGATTGCCATTGGTGTAATTTTGTAAAAAATAATAAACTGGCAGTAGCACTGCACGCATTGGAAGAGGAAATAAATGATTAAGAGATTTTTATGATTTTAAACAATACAAAGAGGTTAAGTTTGTATTTTAATAACCATTGATGAGAGTAACCCATATATTTTTTCTGCTTTTTATTGTTTCAGTGTTTTATATACTTGCCATAGGTAATGCAGGTTGTGCCCAGATAGGTATGCCCACCGGTGGTACTAAAGACAGCATTCCACCACGCCTAGTAAGTGTTTCACCAAAACTAAACAGCACCCTTGTTACCGGCAATAAAATAACATTAACTTTTAATGAATATGTTGATTTAAAGGAGGCTCAAACCAATATTTTAATTTCGCCTTTCCCAAAAAAATCACCCGCATTTGATTTTAAATTAAAAACCGTTACCGTAAAACTGAAAGACAGTTTATTACCAAATACAACCTACAGCATCAATTTTGGCAACGCCATTGTTGATAATAATGAAGGCAACCCATTGAAAGATTTTACATTTGTTTTTTCAACAGGTGACCAAATAGACAGCTTAACTTTTGCAGGTAAAGTTTTACTTGCCGAAACAGGAAAAGCCGACAGTACTTTTATCGCCATGCTCTACCGCCATGTTGACGATTCTGCTGTTCAAAAAAACAAACCCGATTATATGACCCGGTTGAATGGTGACGGGAGTTTTGTTTTTGTTAATTTACCAGCGGGTAACTTTAAAGTTTATGCATTAAAAGATGGAGACGGTGGCAAAACTTACAATTCTAAAAAAGAGTTATTTGCTTTTTCAGATACAACCGTGCGCCTTTCGAAACAAATGGAGCCTGTTATTTTATATGCCTCAGCCATTGAAAAAGAAAGTCGTACCGGCACAACAACTAAACCCGTACTCAATAAAAAATTAATGTTTACTTTGCCACCCGGCACACAGGCACAGGATTTATTAAATCCTTTTGAGCTGAGTTTTAATAACGCGTTAAAAAAGTTTGATCCGGCTAAATTTATTTTAAGAGATACAAACTATAACCCAATCGCCTCAACTATTTGTACAATTGACAGTAGCAGAACAAAAATTAAACTTACCGTAAAATGGCAGGAAGCCACTGATTACCGTTTGATCATAGATACAACAGCGGTTTCAGATTCAGCAGATCATCAGCTAATAAAAACAGATACCATACGCATTATTACAAAACAACAATCAGATTATGGCAATGTGGTTTTACGTTTCAGTAATTTAGATCTAACCAAACACCCGGTTTTACAATTTGTACAGGGTGAGGACATTAAAAAAAGTTATCCGCTTAAGGCATTAGAATGGAGCGATAAATTTGTACCCCCTGGCGAATATGAAATTCGAATTTTATTTGATGATAATAATAATGGCAAATGGGATCCGGGTAATTATGGCCAAAAATTGCAGCCGGAAAAAGCCATTACCCTATCTCAAAAATTAGGGGTAAGGGCAGACTGGGATAATGAACGGGATATTAAATTGTAAAAAGCGGTAGGCCTTAAGTAATTGCGGGTTAGCAAATAACCGTATTACTAAAAGATAAAAGATAGCTGCTAAATGCTATTTTTGCTCCATGATTTTTTCTTCTTCTCTATTAGAAAATGCGGTTAATGAGTTTGCCAAACTGCCCGGCATTGGGAAAAAAACCGCATTACGATTGGTTCTGCATCTCATTAAACAGGATACTGCCGAAGTCAATCAGTTCAGCCATATCATTTCAACCATGAGGAATGAGATTAAATTCTGCAGCCGTTGTAATAACATATCCGACAAGGACCTTTGCAATATCTGCCAAAATACCATGCGTAAACAGGAATTACTGTGTGTAGTAGAAAATATCCGTGATGTTATTGCTATTGAAAGTACACAGCAATTCAATGGTATTTACCATGTATTAGGCGGTATTATTTCACCGTTGGATGGCATTGGCCCTGAACAATTAACCATTAATGCCTTGCTGGATCGGTTAAAGACAGAGCCTATTGAGGAAATTATTTTTGCCCTCAGCCCTACTATTCAGGGCGATACAACCATTTACTATATCAGCAAAAAACTATCTGCAGATTCCCATATACAAACCAGTCCGATAAAAATCACCAGCATTGCCCGGGGCATAGCCTTTGGCGGCGAGTTGGAATATGCTGATGAAATGACCCTGGCAAAAAGCATCAGTAACCGCATCCCCGTAGAAAATTTTATTGTGTCGGGCAACTAACCCGCCTGTTTTACCCGTTCAGTTTATTAAAATCCCTGTTCAGCATAAATATGCCTGTCTGAATATGGGAGGTCTTTATCTTTAATCAATAAACTGAGCATGACCACGAAAACAAAAAGAATATATTTTTTTACCGTCATTGGTATACTATCAATTGGCGCAGCAGCTGTGCTTTACCAATATAATAAAGGCCCTCTTAATATAAAAAATGAATCAGGTATCCCCGTTGAAGCCGCCATTTTATATCATGCCTTTTTAAAAGACTCACTGCAAGCCGGACACACCTACTCGAACAAGATTGTGGAATCAACCGGACTTGTAGCACAAGTGTCTAAAAACCAGCAAAATCAAACGGTTATTTTATTAATGACAAATGAAACAGGTGCTTTTATTAATTGCACGATGGAAGGTGAAACAGATCTTGTGAAAGAAGATGAAAAAGTAATTATAAAGGGAATATGTTCCGGAATTGGTTTGGGCGATTCTGACCTTGGTATTACAGGAGATGTTTACCTCAGCCGTTGTTACCTGTCAAAATAAAATACGTTTACCAAAATTAACAGCATGAAACAAGTATTTTATTTACCGGCCATGCTCTTCGCCGGTATTTTACTATTCAATTCCTGTACACATGAGCCACCAGTGGCATTCACAGCTTCTCCGGCTCCCACACCAGGAGGTGCTGCTGAAGTTTGTTTTGAATCGGATATACTCCCGCTTTTTCAATCCCGTTGTGCCCTGTCTGGCTGCCATGATGCCACGACCCACCAGAATAATTATATGTTTGACAGTTATGCCAATATTATCCGCAATGACTTAACTCCCGGTAACGCCACCACGTCAAAAATTTATCAGGTGCTTTTTGAAACTGGTAAAGATAAAATGCCACCCCTGCCCAATGCAGATCTAACTATCGCACAAAAGGCCCTTATTGGCAGATGGATCAATGAGGGGGCAAAAAATACCAATAATTGTGCTCAACATTGCGACAGTACAAATTTTAAATATGCAGCCCAAATCAGCGTTGTCATGAATACCTATTGTGTGGGTTGTCATGCCGGCGTTTTGCCGGCAGGGGGCGTTATTTTAAATACCTATACAGGCGTAAACCAGGTTGCTATTTCAGGGCGCCTTACAGGTGCTGTAAGCCATGCCCCAGGATATTCACCCATGCCAAAAAATACAAATAAGCTAAGCGACTGTCAGATTACACAAATCAGGAATTGGGTAAATGCAGGCGCACTTAATAATTAAATATTTATTAGTCAATATGGTAATGCAAAAAAAGAATTATACTAAAATAAATAAGCCTTTAAAGCTGATACCGATAGTATTTATACTGCTGTTTTATATCAGCAGTTGTTATAATGATAAAGCAGAAATTTTATACCCCCAAACGGTTTGCGATACAACAGTTGTAACCTATAGCAGGTCTGTAATCCCCATTTTAAGTTCTAATTGTATCACCTGTCATGGCGGAAATACGCCCTCGGCCGGCATTAAACTAGATGATTATATCAGCGTAAAACAACAGGTAGATAATGGCCGTTTGTGGGGTGCAGTTGCCCAGCTGGCTAATTATTCGCCAATGCCCAAAAATGGCAATAAGCTGAATACCTGCAGCCTCGAAAAAATAAGATTATGGATCGTTGCGGGAGCCCCAAACAATTAAACAGAGCCTGATAATAATTAAACCAGCACATCAATGAAATATTTATTTCTTATTCTTACCATTTGCCTGTCGTTAACCCAGGCCACCCAGGCACAGCTTTTTTTTACAAAGAATGGCAGAATCTCTTTTTTCTCAAAAACATCTATGGAAAATATTGAAGCCGTAAATAACCAGGTAGTAAGCGTGCTAAATATCCAAACCGGCGATATGGCTTTTTCGGTTTTGATCAATGGTTTTCTTTTTAAAAAATCACTGATGCAGGAACACTTTAATGAAAATTATATGGAAAGTGAAAAATATCCAAAAGCAGGGTTTAAAGGCACGGTTACTGATTTCAGTAAAATTGATTTTATTAAAGATGGCATATACCCGGTATCTGTAAGTGGCGACCTATCTATACATGGTATAACCAATAAAGTAACGGTGCCTGGTACGATCAGTATCAAATCCGGTTCAATTACGGCATCAGCTCTCTTTAAAGTTTTGTTACAGGATTATAAGATCAGTGTTCCAAAACTGGTTGAGGACAATATTTCGAAATCCATTGATATAAAAATGGATTGTAATTATATACCAAAAAAATAGTTCGTTCTTTAACACAAATAATCACACAATGAGTTACCTTAAATATTTTTTATGTTTTTTACCGGTGTTTATTTTTTTAAATGCCAGGGCGCAGGAAAATACGGATCTGTTGAATCAACTTGAAAAAGAAATGGCGCCTGAAAAAGATCAGACAAAATACACCACGGCCACCTTTAAAACAACCAGGCTGGTAAACGGCCATACAATAGAAAATGTGGGAAAAGGCGTTTTAGATGTGAAAATATCTCATCGCTTCGGCAATCTAAATGAAGGTGGATATGAACTGTTTGGACTGGATAAGGCTACCATGCGTTTGGGACTGGATTATGGGATAACCCGTTATTTAATGGTGGGTATCGGCCGAAGTACTTTTCAAAAAACATATGACGGTTTTTTAAAAATAAAAATAGTACGTCAGTCGGGTGGTAAAAGAAAAATGCCCGTCACAGTAAGTTATATACCTACCATTGCCCTAAAAACATTAAAAGATCAGGATCGATCTGTAAAAAATTATGCCAGTTCCCGTTTATCCTATACGCATCAACTTATCATTGCCAGAAAATTTTCGGAAAGTACTTCATTGCAGTTAATGCCCACTTTTATACACCAAAATCTCGTGTCGCTTATAGCAGAACCCAATAATATGTTTGCCATTGGTATTGGTGGCAGGCAAAAAATAACCAAGCGTATAAGCATTAATGTGGAGTACTATTATCAACTACCCAACTATAAACTGAAGGGCACTACTAATAACCTTTCTATAGGTTTTGATATTGAAACCGGAGGCCATGTCTTTCAGCTGCATATCACCAATTCTAAGGGCATGAACGAAAGAACATTTATTGCTGATACCAGAGGTAAATGGGAGAAAGGAGATATTCTGTTCGGATTCAACATATCAAGGGTTTTTACCATCGGGAAAAACAACAAGCCATAAACAACAAAAAAAAGGGCCGTATGATGCCCTTTAAGATTCATCCGCAGAAAAAATTAAAATTCAGTTATACACAATTTTAAAAGTTATTGATGCCGGGTGAAGCCCGTTGCAAAGTATTTTATAAATTTACGCCATGCTCAAAAAAATATTGCTGATCCCTTTCATTTATTTATTGGTCTCATTTACCGGCGGAACGGCCAATGCCGATTTCAAGGTAAGTAATGGCAATATTTTTTTCAAGTCGGATGCCATACTTGAATTAATTAAAGCTCAAAGCAGTGGATTAAAAGGCATCATTGTAGTTGAAAAAAAACAATTTGCTTTTATCGTAAGCATCAAATCTTTTAAAGGTTTTAACAGCCCCTTGCAACTGGAACATTTTAATGAAAATTACATGGAAAGTAATAAATACCCCACAGCCTCTTTTGAAGGTAAAATAATAGAGGATCTGGATCTGACTAAAGACGGGGTATATATGGTGAGATCAAAAGGGAATTTAACCATTCATGGCGTGGCGCAGGAACGCATCATTAAAAGCGAGATCATTGTAAAAAATACGGCCATCAGTTTCACTTCAAATTTCACGGTATTACTATCTGATCATAATATTCCGATCCCAAAAGTGGTTCATCAGAAACTGGCCTCAGAAATAAAAGTAGATATCACAGCAGATTTAGTTACTCAATAACCCAACCCGATTATGCTGCTGCTAAAAAAAATCACAGCCTTTTTACTGGTTTCCGTTCTTTTACAAAAAAGTGTAGCCCAATTACCGGGCTACAGGTCATTTGCGCTACTGGAAAACAACCAGCCATTTAAAATAAATACATTATTAAAAACGGCAGATGGATTTATTTATGCAGGCACCACTAACGGCCTGTATACTTTTGACGGTAAACAATTCAATAAAATAAATTTTTTAAAAAGGGAGGCCAGAGATACCGTTACTGCTGTATTTCAGGACAATACAAAACAACTTTGGATTGGTTTTAAAAGCGGAAAAATAGCCAAAAAAATAAATGACCGTTTACAATATTTTTTACCTGAAGAGGGAACTCCTAAAGTTGCTATCACTGCTTTTTTACAAGATAAACAAAATAATATATGGTTTTCAACCAATGGCGAAGGCATTTATTATTTCAGCAACAAGCATATGTATTTAATAAATGAAGCCGAAGGATTAAGCGATACCTATGTGCATGCACTGACCTTGGCACCTAACGGAGACGTACTTGCCGCCACCGACCAGGGAATAAATATTTGTAAAATTTCGGGATCAAAAAAAACAATCACAGTGATTGGGCCCCATAATGGTTTACCCGATTATTATGTAACGGCCATTATACCTGCAGGTAATAATAGTTTTTGGATTGGCTTACAGGAAAAAGGGTATTGCTTATACGATCATACAACTAAACAAATCAGTATCCCTGCCGTAGCAAATGCGTGGCCTTACGGGCAGGTTAATGCCTTACTGGCTACCCCCACTAATTTATGGATTGCCACAAGCGAAAACAGTTTATTAAAATTATCTGCCGCCAATCAAAATGTAACCCCCCTATTTATTGCATCTCCCGATAAAAACAATATAGAAAACCTGTTAGCCGATAATGAAGGCAATATATGGATGACAACCCCCACTGAGCTGATTTGTACCAGTGGAGAAAAATTGAATCTGTTGCCTTTATATGATAAGGCAACCTATGAAACAGTTCATACCATATTATCAGATTATGAGAATAATATTTGGGTAGGTACGGATGGTGGTTTAATAAAATATACGATCTCAGGTAATAAAACCGTAAGCCGGAATTACCGTTTAAAAGAATTGACTGCCAAAACAGATATCACCGGTTTATACCAGGACCTGTATCACAATATATGGATCAGCTCCATGGGCGAAGGTGTTTTTGTATTAGATCCTGTAACCGGCCGCTACAGAAACCTTTCAGAAAACCCGTTATTAAAAAAAGCAAGTATCCTGTCAATAACGGGATCAGGCCACACCATTTGTGCCGGGGGGTTAGAAGGCGTGGCAACCATATTTGAACTTGCTGATGTAAACAGAACCATTGATGCAAAATATAAATTTATTAATTATAATAATATCCCAAACATTGGCAACAATTACATTCATACCGTATATAAAGACAAGGCGGGCAGTATTTGGTTTGGTACTGATGGTAAAGGCATTACGGTTTTACAAAACGGTCATTTTTTACACTATGACAGACATACCGGGTTAAAGGATGACCATGTATATTCTTTTACCGAAGATAAAAAAGGAAGAATATGGTTTAATACAAAAGATGCCGGCATTTACAGCTTTGATGGCAGATTATTTAAAAATTACAACACCGCAAATGGCATCAGTGATTTGCAAATCACGTCTTTAAAAACAGACAAGCTGGGAAATATTATAATTGTAAACGAAAAAGGAATAGATATATTAGATCCTGAACATGAAACTATTTCTTACATCAATAACACACAGGGAATAGGCGAAATAAATACCGGCACAGAAAGTGTTACAACCGATTCTTCGGGAAATATTTTATTAAGTACAATACATGGGATCCTCGTATTTTCACCGGTATATGCTGCGGTTACACAACCTAAAACCATCATCACCAGTGTACAGTTATTTTTACAGCCCATCAATAAAGATAATGACCACCATTTTCAATATGATCAAAACGGATTTACTTTTAAATTTACCGGGCTCTATTATACAAATCCTTCCGAAGTGCATTATCAATATAAACTGGATGGCTTAGACAGTACCTGGACAGACACTAAAGATCAAAGTATTCCCTTTCCCAATCTGAGCCCGGGTAATTATACATTTCATGTAAGATCCTCACTTAATGAAAATTTTATTAACGCCAATGAAGCCACATACAGCTTTACCATATCGAGCGCCTTTTGGAAGCGTTGGTGGTTCATTTTACTTTGTATTATAACGGGCGCTACTACCCTGTTTATATATATGAAATGGCGGGAAAATAACATCACAAAAATGCAGCAACTGCAGCAAGAAAAAATTCAGTTTCAGTTCGAGGTTTTACGCAACCAGGTAAATCCGCATTTCTTATTCAACAGTTTTAACACCTTAATCTCTACCATAGAAGAAAACCCAAAAAATGCCATAGGTTATGTAGAACAGCTTTCCGAATTTTTCCGAAATATTGTGAACTATCGCGATAAAGATATTATTTGCCTGGAAGAAGAGATCGGTTTACTGAATACCTATTTTTATCTTCAGCAAAAACGATATGGCGATCATTTAAAACTAACTATCCAAATCAGTGAGGACGCAAAAAAGCAATGGTTTATTCCGCCACTTACTTTACAATTACTTTTAGAAAATGCCATAAAGCACAATGCGGTATCAAAAGAAACCAAACTGGACATACAGGTTTTTACACAACCCGGAAACCGCTTGTTAATTCGCAATAACTTAAACCCCAAACTTACACAGCAAGCAGGCACAGGCATGGGGTTACAAAACATCATCAACCGGTATAATATCTTAAGTAAAGAACCGGTTGGCATACATAAGGATAATGACTATTTTACAGTAATTTTACCTGCTTTAAAACAACAATAAAATGACTATTTTACTTATTGAAGACGAAGAACCTGCAGCCAAGCGGCTTCAAAAAATGCTACATGAAATAATTCCGGATGCGGCTGTATCAGAAAATATTGTAAGCGTATCATCTGCCATAAAATGGTTTAACGAAAATGAACAGCCCGATTTGATCATTTCTGATATCCAGTTATCTGATGGACTGAGTTTTGAAATATTTAAATCTGTGGGTATACTATGCCCCGTAATTTTTACAACGGCTTACGATGAATACGCTATTGAGGCCTTTAAAGTGAACAGTATTGATTATTTGTTAAAACCCATTAAAAAGGAAGACCTTGAAAAAGCCATAGCTAAATTCAAAAAACTGTCTGCCATAAACCCGTCGCCGGCCATTGATTTTACAAATCTTTTACAAGCGCTTAAACAACCTGGCACAGATTATAAAAAACGATTTGTAGTGCGCTATGGCGAACATATCAAAACCATAGACATTGCTGATGTTGTGTATTTTTATACAGAAGATAAAATAACTTTTTTATGTACCAAAGACAGTCGCCGCTTTGTCATTGATTTTAATTTAGATGCACTTGACTCAGGCTTAGACCCCTTGAAATTTTTTCGCATCAACAGGCAATACATCATAGGCATTCATGCCATAGCCGACATGTTTGCCTATACCAAAAGCCGGGTACTCATTAAACTAAATCCACCGGCAAAACACGAAACCATTGTTAGTACAGAGCGCTCGGCTGATTTTAAACTCTGGCTGGGCGGCGAAAAATAAATAGCCTAAAGGTTTAATTTATAAAAAATGGCTATCCGTTAATGGTCACCTATTTCCCAACATGGTCTTATCATGTATTGGTCTGCTACCTGCTTTTAACTCAACGCCAGCATTCAGGAAAAGCCATTTCCCAATATCCCTGAAAACATTAAACCCTTCCGAAAATCTCCTCAACTAAACCTGTTAATTGATTACCCAACCCGCATCTTTTTTAAATAATGTTGTGTAAAAAGTCATTTTAATCTCATTCAGCCATAAAAAATACCGGTTCGGGATAGATGTCTTTTTAATAAAAAAAACTAACCCCATTTTTACAGTGTTCATTTAAAAAAACCTGAACGTTTATAATTATGATGCCTACCATTTCAAAAAAAGGAATTCATCTCGTTTTTGCACTTATTCTGGTAACACTGTTTACCACACTGCAATCTTCAACCTGTTCAAATAACGATGCGGTTGTTATCAATAACACCGCTACACCTGCAGGTACATGGCGGGTTAATTTGTACTGGGATAGCAAGGATGAAACCAATAAATTCAGCGGCTATAATTTTACATTCGCAACAGGTGGACAGGTAACTGCTACCAATGGCATCAGTACGGTAACAGGAACATGGAGCGAAAGCAGCAGCAGGTTTATACTAAATTTTGGTGCCGATGTGCTGTTTAGTAAAATAAGTCATGATTACCTGAAGGAAGAAAAAACAATTGCCAGTATCAAACTAAAAGATGACAACCCTTTAAAAGATGAAAAACTGCAGTTTGTTAAAAACTAAGATATCACGATATAAAACTGAAAAACCAATAATCTGCCTTTTTTAACAACCCTGAGTTAAAAAAAGGCTCATCCGAACCTCATATAAAAAAGCCGTAACATTTTGTGTTACGGCTTTCTTATTATAAATTTGCAAAACAAAACAGGCAGATTTGTTTATTGTTCAGCCTGTAATTAATTTATCAATTGAACTAATAAACGAAAGCAATTCTGCCACTCTTCCCCGGATTGATTCTCGTTTAAAGGTTTATGATAAAGGTATTGAAGTCAGCTTAATAACAGTGGTCATCATTGTTGTGTCACTCACTTCACGTTTTTTAAAATATTGAACTTTTATCTAAGCAAATGAAAACATTACAAGATTGTTTAAAAGAAAGAATACTCATCATTGATGGTGCCATGGGCACCATGATACAACGCCATAAACTGGAAGAAAAAGATTATCGGGGCGAACGGTTTAAAGACTGGCATACCGATGTAAAAGGTAATAACGACCTGTTAAGTATTACACGACCACACATCATTGAAGATATTCACAAACAATATTTAGAAGCCGGTGCCGATATTATTGAAACCAATACTTTCAGCAGTACGTTTATTGCCCAGGCCGATTATGACATGCAGGCACTGGCTTATGAACTCAATGTAGCCGCTGCAAAATGTGCCAGAGTGGCTGCAGATGAATACACTTTAAAAAATCCGGCTAAGCCACGTTTTGTGGCCGGCGCCATAGGGCCATTAAATAAAACATTATCCCTGTCGCCCGATGTGAATAATCCCGGCTATAGAGCCGTAACCTTTGATACAGTTGCCGAAGCCTATACCGAACAGATTAAAGGATTGGTTGATGGCGGCGTTGATATTATATTAATTGAAACCATTTTCGACACACTGAATGCAAAGGCGGCTATCTATGCCGTAAAAAACTATTTCAGAAAAAATGGAATTCCCGAATTACCAATCATGATCTCGGGTACCATAACAGATGCCAGCGGCCGTACATTAAGTGGCCAAACCCTGGAAGCATTTTATGTATCCATTATGCACGCCAACCCCATTAGTGTTGGATTAAACTGCGCTTTGGGAGCATCTGAAATGAGGCCACATATTGAAGAACTGAGCCAGATCGCCGGCTGTTATACGTCTGCTTATCCCAATGCCGGTTTGCCCAATGCGTTTGGCGAATACGATGAGCAACCACATGAAACTGCACATATTATTGAGGAATGGGCCAAAGCAGGTTTTGTAAATATTGTTGGTGGCTGTTGTGGTACCACGCCCGATCACATTAAACATATTGCAGATGAAGTAAGCAAGTTTAAGCCGAGGGAATTGCCGGTAACTGAAGCAGAACTTATTGATTAAAATAATTTATGAATACGATCAAACCATATTTAAGATTAAGCGGACTTGAACCATTAATCGTAAGGCCCGAAACAAATTTTATTAATGTAGGCGAACGTACCAATGTTACCGGCAGTAAAATGTTTGCACGGCTTATTCGTGATGGGCAGTATGAAGCGGCATTGGCAGTTGCCCGGCAGCAGGTAGAAAATGGGGCACAGGTAATTGATGTAAACATGGATGATGCGTTACTTGATGGTGTTCAGGCCATGACTACATTTTTAAATTTGGTACAGGCCGAACCGGATATTGCCAGGATCCCCATCATGATCGATTCTTCAAAATTCGAAATCATTGAAGCCGGATTAAAATGTGTGCAGGGAAAATGTATTGTCAATTCTATTTCGATGAAAGAGGGCGAAGCTAAATTTATTGAGCAGGCCTTCATTTGTAAAAGTTATGGCGCATCAGTTATTGTAATGGCATTTGATGAAGCCGGCCAGGCAGATACTAAACTAAGAAAAATAGACATCTGTAAACGGGCATATAAAATTCTTACCGAGCAGGTTGGATATCTGCCGCAGGACATCATTTTTGATCCCAATATTTTTGCCATAGCAACCGGTATTGAAGCGCATAATAATTATGCTTTGGATTTTATTGAAGCTACACAAGCAATAAAAACATTAATGCCCCTTACCAAAGTAAGTGGTGGCGTTAGTAATGTGTCTTTTTCCTTCAGGGGTAACGACCATGTACGGGAAGCCATACACAGTGTTTTCCTGTTTCATGCCATAAAAGCCGGGATGGATATGGGCATTGTAAATGCCGGGCAATTGGTTGTATATGATGAAATAGAACCGGCATTAAGATTGTTATGCGAAGATGTGATCCTTAACAGGAACAATGACAACAATGAAACCACAGAAAAAATGATCGCTTTTGCAGAAACGGTTAAAGCAAAAGGAAAGGAAATAATTAAAGATGAAAGCTGGAGAAAAGAAACCGTGGAAAAACGATTATCCCATGCGCTGGTTAATGGCATTACAGATTATATTGATGCAGATACGGAAGAGGCCAGGTTACTATACGCCAGACCGCTGGATGTGATTGAGGGACCTTTAATGGATGGTATGAATATAGTAGGTGATTTATTCGGAAGCGGAAAAATGTTTTTACCCCAGGTTGTAAAAAGTGCCAGGGTAATGAAAAAAGCCGTTGCTGTTTTAACCCCTTTCATTGAGCAGGAAAAAGAAGACCGGAAAAATGCACACCTCGCTGCCGGAACCGTTAATGAGGAAACGGCCGGAGCTGCTAAAATCTTATTAGCTACTGTTAAGGGTGATGTTCATGATATTGGTAAAAATATTGTAGGCGTTGTATTGGGGTGCAATGGGTACGATATTATTGATCTGGGTGTGATGGTTTCTACTGATAAAATTTTAGAAACAGCCATTAAAGAAAAAGTTGACATCATCGGCTTAAGTGGATTAATCACGCCTTCGCTTGATGAAATGGTACATGTGGCACATGAAATGAAACGCCGGGGCATAACCCTGCCATTAATGATTGGTGGCGCCACTACATCACGTATGCACACCGCAGTAAAAATTGCACCCCAGTATGACGACGGTGTGGTACATGTTTTAGATGCCAGCCGCAGTGTTACTGTTGCCGGCAGTTTATTAAATAAAGAACAAAAACCGGTTTTTTTACAAGCCCTGAAAACAGAATATGATAAATTAGCAGAAGATTTCAATAATAAAAAAACCACCAAACAATATATCAGATTTGAAGAAGCGCAAAAAAATGGCGCACCCATTAACTGGGCAAACGTTAACCCTGTTGCACCAACATTTACCGGTACCAAAATTTTAGACAATTATTCATTAACCAAAATTGCTGAATACATCGACTGGCAACCTTTTTTCATTGCCTGGGAAATGCATGGTAAATTTCCGGCCATATTAACCGACCCTATCATTGGCATTGAAGCAAGCAAACTTTATAAGGATGCAAAAAAACTTTTGCAGCAGATCATTGACGAAAAATGGCTAAACGCAAAAGGCGTTGTTGGCTTTTGGCCAGCCAATAAAATTGACCATGACACCATTGATGTTAAAAATGACGACTCGGTAATACAGTTAGAATTTCTTCGGCAGCAAATAAAAAAAACCGCGGGTCAGCCTAATTTATCACTGGCAGATTTTATTGCACCTGCAGCGCAAAATTACCAGGATTATATTGGGGCTTTTAGTGTTACCATTCAGGGTATTGAAAAGCATATCAAAAACTTTGAAACCAACCATGATGATTACAATAAAATAATTTTACAGGCATTAGCCGATCGTTTGGCAGAAGCCTTTGCAGAACTGCTTCACAAAAAAACCAGGACTGATTATTGGGGTTTTGTTTCTGAAGAACAGCTCAGTCACGAACAGTTGATTAAAGAAGAATACATGGGTATACGCCCGGCACCAGGCTATCCTGCTTGTCCTGATCATACCGAAAAATATAAATTATTTGATTTACTCGGTGGCCAAGAAGCAACGGGCATTTATTTAACCGAATCACTGGCCATGTATCCCGCTGCCTCTGTATGTGGCTGGTATTTTGCCAATCCAGAAAGTAAATATTTTGGTGTGGGTAAAATAGAAAAAGACCAGCTTATTGATTATGCAAAAAGAAAAAACATCAGTTTGGAAGAGGCTACAAGATGGTTAAGGCCGATACTGGAATAAGTTGACTTGTTCTACTTAAATGGACTGTAAAAAAATAATATCATATGCGTATCATTTCTTATAACGTTAACGGCATTCGTGCTGCCATTAAAAAAGGTTTCATTGACTGGCTTAAAACAAACCCGGCAGATATCATTTGTTTACAGGAAACCAAAGCTACCCAGGGCGATGTAGATGTTAAACAACTCGAGGCTCTTGGTTTTTATCACCACTGGTTTAGTGCACAAAAAAAGGGTTATAGCGGGGTGGCCATTTTTTCAAAAATAAAACCAGATCATATTGTATTGGGGCATGGCCATGCTGCCAGTGACGATGAAGGGCGGGTGATACAGCTCGATTTTGGTGATATCCGATTGATCAATGCGTATTTTCCTTCTGGCACCAGCGGGGATATCAGGCAGGATTTTAAATACAGCTGGCTTGCCGAATTTCAAACCTATCTTAACAAATTAAAAAAGAAATATCCAAAAATAATATTGGTAGGCGATTTTAATATTGCCCATAACGAAATAGATATCCATGACCCCAAAGGCAATAAAAAAAGCAGCGGTTTTTTACCTGAAGAGCGCGACTGGATGACCGGCTTCTTAAAAAGTGGCTGGGTTGATACCTTTCGTGAATGCCATCCCGAACCTCATCATTACAGTTGGTGGAGCCAGCGCTTTCCTACTGTTAGACTTAATAACAAAGGCTGGCGCATAGATTACATAGCTATTACAGAGGCTTTAAAAAAACAATTGGTTGATGCAACTATTTATCCGGATGTAAAACACAGTGATCATTGTCCGGTTTATGTTGAGTTAAAGGAAATCTAATACACTGTTAATAATTTACAATGATCATATATAATGTTACCATAAAAGTGCAGGATACCATTAAAGAAAATTGGTTGTCTTGGTTAAAAGAAGAACATATCCCCGATATGATAAGTACCGGATGTTTTACACACGCCCATATCCTTCTGCTGCTGGAAGTTGATGATACCGAAGGACCTACTTATGC